>JALQYL010000100.1 GCA_023254135.1 Ilumatobacteraceae bacterium
CGACGGAGCCTGCTGGGAAGAAAGAGAGCAAGCAGCAGGGCCATAGCGAGCACTGCCCACATGAGTGGGCTTGTAGCTATGCGAGTGATGAGTGAATCATCGCTGACCCGCATGGCAAAGCCAATGGTGACCGCTTGACCCTGAGAGTTGGTTCCGCGAATAACGAGGTGGTGATTGCCTAGCGAGATGCTGCCCGGAATCTTGTATCCCGCCGCGGTTGCTCCGACACCATTGGTGGTTTCGGAGCCGAGTTTGGTGGGGGTGGAGTAACACCACGATTCAACTTCGGAGTACGCCGAGAAGCCTGTGGTGGCGGTGGAGACAGTGCTACCGATCTTCACCTGAAGAATGCCGTCCGCAGTGATGTTGACGGGAGAACCATCTGGAGCTGTTGCAGAAAGAGATGTTGAAGTGCCCGCCACTGTCACGGTGATGTGAGATGCGGTCGAGGTAATCGTCGCGTTGATCTTTTTGCCATCGATGTATGCAACTGTCTTGCGCGCGGAGTCCTTTGACATAGCGGCGGCAATCGAAGACGTATTGCCATTCGCGATTCCTGCAGATTCAGGAACCGATGTGGTGGTACTCGTTGAGGTGGGTGGCACCGTGGCGGACGTTGTAGAAGTCGATGAGATGGCCGCCGGAATTGTTGTTGATATCGGCACGGACGTGCTCGAACTGGTGCTGGAAAGCAACGTGGCCATACCAGTTGGGACGGTTGTGGTCGACGAGGTTGACGATGATGTTGTTGATGACGTCGACACTGGGGTCGTCGTTATTGAACCGGTCGGGAGTGTTGTTGAACTAGACGTGCTGGTTGTCGTCGGAGCGACGGTGGTTGTCGTCGTTGTTGTCGACGTCGACGATGTTGTCGTAGTCGTCGTGGTTGTAGGCGGACTTGTGGTTGTGGTTGTGGTTGTGGTGGGACCAACGCCGGACGTGAGTCCAGTGACTTGTGTGGGCGCATTTCGGTTTGTGGTGGTGCCGTCCCCAAGCCACCCTGCGCTGTTGTATCCCCAACATTTGACAGCGCCAGTGACGAGCAGCGCACACGAATGTGCATTGCCCGTTGTTATGGCGGTGACACCGTCTGTAAGTCCACTGACTTGTGTTGGTGTGTTTCGACTGGTGGTGGTGCTGTCCCCGACCTGTCCAAGGTTGTTTAGGCCCCAGCAATTTGCGGCGCCAGTGACGAGCAATGCGCAAGAGTGATATCCACCTGTGGTCAGGGCAACGACTCCACTCGTTAGCCCACTGACTTGTGTTGGTGTGTTTCGACTGGTGGTGGTGCCGTCGCCTATTTGTCCTACACCGTTGTATCCCCAACATTTGGCTGCGCCAGTCGCGAGCAATACGCAAGTGTTGTAGCCGCCTGCTGCGATGGCGGTGACGCCACTCGTAAGTCCACTGACCTGTGTGGGAACCAATCTGTCCGTCGTAGATCCGTCCCCAAGATTTCCAAAGACGTTGTATCCCCAGCATTTGACAGCGCCAGTGGTCAATAGTGCGCAGGTGTGATGGTCGCCGGTTGCGATGGCGGTGACTCCACTCGCAAGCCCACTGACTTGGGTCGGGGCGTATCGGGCATAGCCAGCGGCCCCGTCACCGAGTTGTCCGTTGCTGTTGTATCCCCAGCATTTCACTGCTCCAGAAGAGAGCAATGCGCATGCGTGGTTGGAGCCCGCACTGATTGAGGTCGCTCCATTGGTGAGACCACTTACTTGTGTGGGGCTGTTTTTGTCGGTGGTGGTGGTGTCTCCGAGTTGCCCGTTCCCATTGGAACCCCAACACTTCACCGCTCCGGTGGAGAGGAGGGCGCAGGTGAAATAGCTGCCAGCAGTGATGGAAATGACTCCACTTGTAAGTCCACTGACTGGCGTGGGCACATATCGGTCGACATTGGTGCTATCGCCGACTTGTCCAGTGATATTTGAACCCCAGCAATTGGCGGCGCCACCAGAGAGCAAAACACATGTTTGATTATCAGCCGCAGTAATTGATGCCTGATGTGAAGCAGTCGAACTATTGATGGGAGTTTCGTTGGCGTCGGCGGCGACTTGCGTTGGTGCGCTTGCGATTCCAATCAAGAGGAGGGCGGTGAGCCCCACGCAGAACTTTCGGCGATTTTCGGAGTTGCGTCGGTTCAAGAAGGTCACAATGCGAATGTATGAGTTCAACAGATGTTGTGTTCATCTCTTGAACAATGAGTGGTGCTAGCACCACATCGCATAACAATGGTGTGGTTCACCTAAGGTCAGAAGTGTGAGCGCAACTGTTCGAGCTTTATTGGTTGATGATGATCCGTTCACGCGCACTCTGCTGTCGGCGGCCATTCGTGAACTCGATGTTGCGCAAGTTGTTGCGGTTGGTACGGCTGCTGCTGCAATGGCGGAAATGAAGTCTGCGAAATGTGATCTTGCGATTCTCGACCTGGATCTGGGTGAAGGACCGACCGGAATAGATGTTGCACATGGATTGCGTCGATTAAACCCAAAGATCTCGCTCGTCGTGCTTTCAACGTACGCAGAGCCCCGCTTATTGGGTCGCGGTCAACAGGACATGCCAGTTGGCACGCGATTCGTAGCGAAACAATCGGTGAGCGATGCTTTGATGCTCGGACGTCTTATTACCGAGGTGCTTGAACTCCCGCTTCAAGAGGTAAGTGAACTCCCGCTTGTTGGTTCTGTGTCTGGATTGAGTGACCTGCAAATTGAAATCGTGCGTTTGATTTCGGAAGGAAAATCAAACGGTGAGATCGCGCGTCAAGTCATCATGGAAGAAGGTTCCGTGGAGAAAGCGATTGCCCGCATCATCAAGAAACTAGGCGTCAAAGCAGATCGCACGCAGAACCAACGAGTGATGTTGGCGCAGTTCTACTTTCAATTAACTCGCGCTCCACATGTCGTACGTGATGAATTCTGAATTGCCATCATTGGCCGAACGTATTGGTGGTCGATGGTCAATTTCCAAACAGAAATGGCTCATCACGCTTTGTCTCATGCCATTGCTAGCTGCGGGCTACACAAAGAATCTGGGTGACGCACACAGTGTCTTTCTATGGAGTTCTTTTGCTTTCGCCGGACTGTTCTTGGTTGGAGTGGTCGACTTTGTTTTGGGTCTTACGTTGTTTCGGTCACGTCACCAAACACCCGTTCCGGTGTGGTGGGTTGTTGCCGATGCCGCATTCGGTGGTCTTGTCATTGGTGCGTGCGCATGGGTTGGTGGTTGGTTGGGTGGGGCCAACGACCTAACGCAGATGGCCATACGTATTCCGGGGCTCATGATGCTTGGTGCCTTGTGGGGGGTGATGCTGACTCTGATTCTTGATTACCGCGAACGAGTCACAATCTCTCGAGAGAAATACATCGATGAAATGGTGTACCTAGAGCTGGCAAAGGAACAGCAAAGCGCCATCGTGGCAGATGTCATTCAGACAGTTCATCGTGAAACCGAAAAGGAAATTGCTCGCATCAGAGAAGAGTTGGAGGGGTTGTCTGCCAATGAGGCCTCTGCGGTTCTGCGAACAAGTGCCACCGAGGCGATACAGCCGATGAGCAAGCGATTGTGGGAGTCGGCAAAGAACTCATATCCCACCGTGCGGATTCGAGATGTACTTTCTCACTCCGTTCGTGAGCAATCGTTTCAGCCATGGAGCCTTGCGATTCTTACAGTTGCGCTCAGCGTCGTTGATCGTATGGACCGCATTGGTGAAGCACGTGGCCTAGTTGTCACGTTGTTGATTGCGGCTTGCGTCGTTATTCAGTTATCGCTTGCGAACAAAGCGATGTTGATGTGGCCTGTGCATCGACTTGCTTTGTTCTTGTCCACGATTGTCGTTGTTGAATTGCAGACGAGCTCCATTGTGGTGTGGGAACGTCGCGTTATGTCGCTGCCTGTGAGTTACGCAGAGCTCGTTGTTTCAGTACTCGCTTCGTTGTTTCTCATTTTCCTCACAGTGGGTATCAGATCGTTCGATTTGTTGAGCGGTGAAGTGGTGCGCTTCGCAACAATGGGTATCGAGTCAGAACGAATATCGTCCATTGCACGTGATCGACATATTGGGGCCGTTTTGCAAGACATGGCGCGCACTCTTCATGGCACCGTACAGACGCGACTGGTGTCGTGTGCGATGGCCCTAGACCTGGCGGCACAAGCGAATGACGGCGAATCAGCGAATGCTGCGTTGTTGGAGGCGCGCCGTGTTTTGAGCGAGGCGGCCGTGATGCCCAAGTCCGAGTTGCGTTCGATTTCCGATGAAGTGAACCGAAAAGTGGCGGTGTGGAGCGGACTCTGCGAGTGCACCGTTCATGTGGATGCCGACGGAGAGACATTGTCGGTCACCGAACGAATAGGCCAGATTGTGGAAGAGGGCATCACCAATGCAGTTCGTCATGGTGGCGCATCGGCGGTGGAAGTGGTGGTCACGCAACAGCCGGACGGATTTGTTGTCGTCACTATCGCCGACAACGGCTTTGGCCCTCTCGGGGGTCAACGGGGAGTGGGGAGTGCAATTATCGACATGGCGACGGGCGGTAACTGGAGTCTGTCTCGAGGGACCACGGGGGCCATGTTGGAGGCGCGGATACTTTCTTGAGGGGTCCTCGAGTGGGCTGTGCATGCCCGAGGCGTGGCAAACTGACCGAATGAGCGACAGAGTCACCATCAACATTTCCGACGGCATTGCCGACGTTCGTTTCAACCGCGCCGACAAGCGCAACGCCCTCGACGGCGAGCAATTCCAGGCCATCGTTGATGCCGGTGAATCGCTGAAGACCAATAAGAAGGTGCGCGTGGTCGTGGTGTCGGGCGAAGGTGCTTCCTTCTGCGCCGGCCTCGACTTGGCAACCATGGGTGGCATGGCTAGTGGCGGCGAGCGCAATTCAGAAGAAAAGCAACCATCTGCTTCCGACATGGTGGATGGTCGCATCACCCACTTGGGTCAGCAGTCGGCATGGGTGTGGCAAGAAGTGCCCGTGCCAGTGATTGCTGCAGTGCATGGACATGCACTGGGTGGTGGCTGCCAGATTGCTCTTGGCGCCGATATTCGCATTGCTCATCCCGACACGAAGTTCTCCGTGCGCGAAACCTACTGGGGGCTCGTGCCCGACATGGCCGGAACTGTTCTCATGCAGGGTCTTGTGCGTCCCGACATCATGAAAGACATCGTGATGTCTGCCCGCATTTTCGATGGTCGCGAAGCACACGAGATCGGCATCGTCACTCGTTTGTCGGAGAACCCCCGCGAGGACGCCTTTGCCTATGCCAATGAATTGGTGAAGCGCAGCCCCGACGCGGTGCGTGGCGCCAAGGAATTGCTGAACCGTATG
>JALQYL010000101.1 GCA_023254135.1 Ilumatobacteraceae bacterium
GCAATAACCGGCTGGTCTGCGACCTAACTGTGCCCCGGAAATTTGTATTCGATATCGGTGAACGAATCGGCTGCAAAGAAATACAACAATCGCAATGGTTCCATGCCGGTATTGACCGACATGTGTTCGATATTCCCCGGAATGAACACGGCGTCACCCGCGGTCACCACGGTTGATTCGCCATCGATGACCACTTCTCCGCTGCCCGACAAGAACACGTACACCTCGTCTTGTTCGTGGGTGTGACCACGTGCAGGACGCGGTGCACCCACAGGCACTTCCGCTATTCCCACCGTGAGCCCTGATGTGGGAGTGCGATCGGCACTGAAAAGAGTCCACCAATCGACATGGCCACCAATGTCATCTCGCCACGATTCCGTCTCACATTCCGATGTACGACGGAAAATGGCCTTTGAATGCGGCATACGTTCTCGCTATCCGCGGCCCACCATGCCCCCGCCAACACTGATAGCGGTGACGTGGTTGATGATGGTGGGCGTGAGGAATTCGCGAAGGCGGTGCAATGCTTCGTCAGCTTTGGTTTCACCAGCACGTTGCAACACATCGAGATCTGAAATGGTGTCCTGCAACGCATAGCCCAACTTTTGGTGCGCCTCGCGTACGGGAGATTGATCTGCGGGAATGGGAACATCGGCCAGTGCGCCCAATGAACTGGCACGTGAACGAATGCGGTCTGCCTCTGCCCCACTCACACCTTCCAAACGAGATGCAACATCACGAAGTGTTTGCGTCATCTGGTTATGTTCTTCCGCAATTGTCTTGTCGAAAATAGGAAGCACTTGACGTACCTCTTGCAAGAGTGACTGCATCATTGCAGCTGTTGCAACTGCTTTCGGGTTGTTGAGAAATGGCATTATCTCGTTACTGATCGAAACGATGAACCCTTCCAGAAGATCGTCGATAGTAGGCACTGTGTTCATGCTGTCATTCCTGGGTATTGCATGAGCTGTGCCATTGCAGGCAAAGCGGGCATGCTTGATTGTGTGAGATACAACGGAAGAAGCAACAGATGTTCCTTCCGCATTCGACGAGCAACTGACTGGTGCACGGGCACAGCAATGTTTGCAGTGCCGAACAGTGTGAAATACCCGAGTTCTTCCGGTGTGATGTCGAGACCAGTCAGTTTGTTGTAGTACGCGAGGAAGCCGCCCTCGTTCTTCGGGTAGCTCATCACTTGCGTGTTACTGAGAATGTCCATCAGCACCATCCACCCGAGATCCTCACGTGGGTCGCCGACACGACTGTTCTCCCAGTCAATGAGGGCGGTCACTTTGCCATTCCCGTACAGGAAGTTCGCAGGATTGAAATCTCCGTGCACGATGGACAATTTCATGGGGCGTGGTTTCAAACGGCGCAGCGTGAGGAATGAGTCGAGAAGAATCATCATGGTTGGGTCCCATGCGATGGTCTTGTACTCGCGTAAGTAATACTCGAACGTTGAGTCCATGTATTCATCCCATGAACCGGCCGTAATTCCCACACCGCGTGGGTCGACCAACGCACCATTCGGGTCGATGGTAGAGACATCAACCGAGTGCAGTTCCACCAGCACTTCGCAGAGATGCTTGATCACGTCTTCGGTCTGGTCCTCGTCTGGTCCGCCATTGAACAGTGCAGATGTTTGACCACTGCCCGAGGCACGTTCGAGAATCATCGCTGGTTCACCGAATGGTGCTGCGTCAAGTTCATATCCGTAACTACGACTCACGGGCACGTTGGTGCGCGTGCGCAAAGCCTCGATGAGGTCGTGCTCGACGGCGCGACTCGTATTGAGAATCGCTTCTACCTCGGGTGGATTCTTGCGAATGATGAGCGGCAGCACCTCATCCGTTCCGTCTCGGGTGACTCGAATGTCACACCTGAATGTCTCTCGAGAGAAGCCACCCGGAATGGGCTGCAAGTCCTCGATTTCAATATGCGTAATGCCGGGCTCCACCCGCTTCATCAACGCCACAATTGCCTGTTCCATCGGTAACCCCCCACCTCTGGCTGTGCCACAAGGTATGACGGCCAGTAGGCACTGTCAAACCAGACAGCGATTGCCGAATCGTGTGGCTATGCGCGACGGCGGCGGCGAGCAACCGTGGGCAACAGCAGAGCGGCACCGACAGCAAGCACCAACGAGATGATCGCCAGGGTGCGAGTGTTCGATGATGACTTCACGATTTTGCCGACGGCAATTCCGACTGAAAGAACCGTGTGCGCGTTCTCGGCATTTGTTGAATCAACGACCAACCTGTGATTGCCCACTGGTGCAGTTGCGGGGAGAGGAACTGAACCAGAAACCACGCCCATGCTGTCGGCAGTCATTACGCCCAAGTTGATGGGCGTCGAGAACAACCACAAACTCGCATCACTTCCTGCTGCCAATCCGGCAATCTCATAGAAGACGGAGTCTCCCGACAACAGTCGAATATTTCCGTCGGCGTCCAGCGCACGACGGGCATGCTCACTGTCTTCCACCCAGAGTTTTGCGGTGATCGTGGAAGCAGAGACAATCAATCGGTTGTCTGACCGCGATATCTCTGCATTGATGCTCTTGTCACCTACTGATATTGCAGCGGCACCGACATCAGCTGCCGGTGCCTCGGGAGCTGTCGAAGTGTCTGCCGGTACAACGGTTGTGGAAGATGTTGCAGGAATACTCGTCGAGATCAATGGCAACGACTTCTTGACAACGGTGGTGCTCGTGGAGCCTGAACCTCCGCCGCCAGTTGAAGTCGACCCGCTAGCGGCCACTGTGGTGGCCGGCGAAGTCGTTTGGCTCGAGGCAACCGTTGTTGTGGTGGTCGACGTAGTGGAAGTTGTCGTTGATGTCGTGGTGGTCACCGGTACGACGACGTAACGAATGATCACAATGCCACTTCCACCGCGAGCACCGAGGCCGCCCGCCACTGCACCGCCTGCTCCTCCGCCACCGCCACCGCGGTTGTCGGTGCCAGCAGTCGGATTCACGTTGCCAATGGTGCTTCCGGCACCACCGCCGCCGATGCCGCCAACGCCTGCTGCTGCGTTGTTGCCGCCGCCACCGCCGCCACCTGCGTAATACGTTGGAGTACCTGTGATGTCGTTCGACGCACCTGCACCGCCTGCGCCGCCAGTTCCACCGCCGCCCGATGCACCAGCGACTGACGCACCGCCACCGCCGCCACCGCCGAAGCCCGTGCCCTTTGCACCGCCGTTATTTCCTTGAAGCGGAGATGTCGTAGCAATTGCTGACAACGAAGTACCTGCTCGGTTCGCAGCACGTCCACCTGCTGAACCACCGTCAAGGCCCGGTGTGTTGTCGATGCTTCCGCCACCGCCACCGCCGCGAGCAACCAGACTGCCGAATCTCGATTGGCCACCCGTAAATCCGGGGTTGTACGTCGCAGGTCCGCCGAAGCCACCTGCCCCGACCCACACGTCTATATCGGTTCCCGACGTCACCGCGAATGATGGTTCTGCGACATAACCACCGGCACCTCCGCCGCCGCCATTGTCGGCACCACCACCGCCGCCACCACCAACAACCAAAGCACGCACAGAACTCACTCCGGCGGGCACGGTCCACGAACACGAACCCGCACCCGTGAACGTTTGGACATATTCACCTGACACTGTCGATTGTGTTGGTGAACAGGCAGCAGAGTAATTGTCGATCGACGTTGAAATAGCGGCCCATGTTGGTGAGTTGGTGGTTGTTGCAGTGTTTCCTCGACCAGTCGCATCGGCCACTGAAGTGCCCGAACCATCGTCGAGTGGGTAATAGGCCACCAAACCCGTGGAGGCAGGATCAATTTCAGACGTCATATTTGCTGCAATTTGCGCCTGCGTGCGAGCTACCCCGTTCCATACGCGAATATCGTTGATCCAACCATCGAAATAGCGATCGGTGTCACCACCAATTGTGAGGAAGACGTCGACTTTCGGATTTGGTGACCACGATGACGAGTTCTGCAAAACGCCATTGACATACAACTTCACATTTCCCGCGCCGTCGTACACAGCTGCAACATGGTTCCATTGGTTGAACGTGACCGGATTTCCCGTCGCGTTCGCGATGCCCGTGGCCGTGTTCCAAATCACCAATTTCCCTGTCACGCCGCTGTCAGCGGAAATAACAACAAGTCGTGCCTGCGACGTGTTGTGGGTGTTGTCGGTACGGAAGTCGAAAATGGATAGTTCGCCGTCGCTGATGGTGGAGCGTGGTTTGATCATCGCCTCCAGTGTGAACGGACGATTCTGAGTGAATGCGAAATCGGGGCTCACCCCTGTAGCAAAACGTTGTACCGATGCATACTGCCCAAATGTCTTACCTTGATTGTTGAGATACAGACTTCCTGCATCAGGTGTGGCGGCCGCCGATGCACCACTGATGCCTTGCGAGACGTATACGAACGTTGCAGCAATGGCGATTGCAATTGCGCACATGGAATGGACGACTTTCCGCATGTTCGTCAGACTAGTCAATGACTGTTGCAGAGTGTCCAACTCTGGCTGACGCCAATATTTGGCTCCCCTGCGTCGCTTAGATCGTGACCGCCAATCGCTTGTTGCGAGATTTGTGACCAGACACGATTTCAATATCACGTGCCCTCACGTTGAAATGTGTGGCGACAACACGAATCAGTTCCTCGTTCGCTGCTCCCTCTACGGCGGGCGCAGCAAGTCGTACTCGGAAGCCACCATTTTCGAGTTCGATGACTTCTGATTTTCGGGCGTTCGGCACAACGCGAACATCGATGATGGGCACGAGCACAGCGTAAATGGACGTGTGCGTTATTGGCGCCCTCGGCAGGGATCGAACCTGCGACCTGCGGTTTAGGAAACCGTCGCTCTATCCACTGAGCTACGAAGGCATAGATGGAGCGGTATGCGGTGCAGAATTCAGCAATACATCGCGCGTCATCACGTACGAGGCTAGTGGGGTGAGTGCAGATGTTCTCGCCTACGTCGGCGACATCAGGAACCGCAATACCGAGACGGTGGTCTTCACCCAAGCCTCGTCATCCTCAGGTGTATTGAATCCATCCACTGATATGCGACCAATAAACAATGTGGAAATCATTCGCGCAATGGACAAAGCGGGCAGTTGCGGGTTGATCAACCCGGTTGATGTACCTATTTCAATTGTCTCGGCCAGATAGTGGTCTCCCACGTTGCCTTGTTCCGCCAACGCCTCTTGAAGCGAGGGAATGTTCTGAGCCGCTGCAAGTACTGCGATCCGATGGGCACGAGACTTT
>JALQYL010000102.1 GCA_023254135.1 Ilumatobacteraceae bacterium
TTCACCACATTGTCTGCCACCTTCACCACACTGCACGTGGTGCCGTCGGTGACGCCCCACTTGCCGCGCGCCGCGTAATCGGAAATCACCACCGTGAGGCCCGCAATGGCACCCGCAGGCACGGCGAACATGAGAATGCGCTTCAAGAAACCAGCCCTGAAGCGACGTGGGTTCGGGCCCAAGGCCAACACGAATGCCGGAATACCAATGGTGATGCTGGAGAGCAACGTGAGGTGACGGGGGAGAAGTGGGAATGGCATGGAGAGAATTGCCGCGCTCACAATGGCGATGAAGCTCATGGCATTCTTCGCCACGAACAAGTTGGCCACGCGTTCCACGTTGCCAATCACTCGTCGTCCCTCGCCAATAACAGAGGGAAGGTGGGAGAACTGTCCATCCAACAAGATGAGTTGTGCCACGGCCTTGGTGGCGGGTGCACCGTTGTCCATGGCAATGCCAATGTCTGAGCGCTTCAGCGCCAATGCATCGTTCACGCCATCACCAGTCATGGCAACCACTTCGCCGCTTTCCTGCAACGACTGCACGATGGAGCGTTTTTGTTCGGGTGTGACTCGACCAAACACGGTGGTGGAACGCAATGCATCGGTCATGTGGTGTGGTTCATCACCCAATGTGCGCGCGTCGCACGGCTGACCCACATCAAGACCCAATCGGCGAGCAATGGCGCCCACCGTGACGGGATTGTCTCCGGAGATGATCTTCACCACCACGCCTTGGTCGCGCAGATACGCGAGCGTGTCTGCTGCGTCGGGTCGAATTTCTTCCATCAGTGCAACCAACGCGATGGGTTGCAAGTCCGCCGGCAACCCTTCATCGGTGGCGTGCAGCCATGACCGAGACAACATGAGGACTCGTCGTCCTTCGCTGGCGAGTTCTTGCACCAATGCGGGAGTGTTGTTGGCACTCAACACCTCGGGAGCACCCAGGAACCACGTGCCGTTTCCTTCGGTCTCCAACGCTTGCCACTTACGTGTGGAATTGAATGGAATACGTGATTTTTCTGGCCACGGCTGCATATGCGGAATGGCGTGTGCCACTGCACGCAACGTGTCGTTGGCGTTCGAGTCGTTGGCGATTGCCTGCAACGCTTTGTACACGTCATCCTGAGTTGCATCGCCAATGATGTGCAAACCCTCGAACTGAATCTTTCCGGTGGTGAGGGTGCCTGTCTTGTCCAAGCAAATCACGCTCACACGTGCGAGCCCTTCTACTGCAGGAAGTTCCTGCACCAAGACTTGCTGACGTGTCAGTTGCACTGCAGCCGTGAGAAACGCGAGCGTGGTGAGCAACACCAAACCTTCTGGCACCAAACCAACAAGTCCGCCGGTTGCGCGTACCACGGCATCGCGCCAGTTGCCCGTGTCGTTCACATGGAATTGTGACCACAGTTGTAGTGGAGTGGCAATCACAATTGCCCACGTGATGTACACCAACAATCTGTCGAGTGAAGCCTGAATCTCGGATGACGTACGTGAGAACACCTTGGCTTCGGCCGCGATGCGATTGGCGTAAGCGGCTTCGCCCACGGCTTCGGCAATGAAACGACCGCTGCCTGCAGTCACCACGGTGCCCGACTTCATGGCATCGCCCACCGACTTGGCAATGGCATCGGATTCACCGGTGAGGTTTGCCTCGTTCACTTCCAACGTGTCCACGGCCACCACATGACCGTCTGCTGGCACCTGATCGCCGGCATGAATTTCCACCAGGTCGCCCTGCACCACATCACTTGTGGCAATGGTGATTCGTTCTCCATCACGAATGACCACCGTGTGTGGTGAGTGCAAAAGGGTCAACCGATCCAGTTTTCGTTTCGCAATCAGTTCCTGAATGATGCCGATGAGCGAGTTGGCCAACAACAAGAAACCGAACAAACCATCGGCAATGGAACCTGCAATCATCACCACAACGAAGAGGGCACCCAGTACCGCGTTGAAGCGGGTGAGGATGTTCGCCTTCAGAATGTCGCGAACGGATCGAGAACTTGAGTTGTCGGTGTGGTTGGTGAGGCCTTGTGCAATGCGCTCTTGTACTTCCGCGGTACTCAAACCAACAACTGAATTCACCTGAGTAAGGGTACTGCCTGACCTCTGCTCGCCAATGTAGTTGCGATAGCAACTAATTTTCCCTAGAGTGTTCCCATGACAAGCAGTAATGCTCCGAAGAATCTCATGCCGGCCGGTTTCTTCGGCCACGGCAGTCCCATGAACACGTTGGAGCACAACACTTACACCGAGGGCTGGCATTCGTTCGGTGCATCGGTTCCCACTCCGCGCGCCATTCTCGGTGTCGGCGCACTGGTACATCAACGCCACCGCGGTCACCGCCATGAAGATGCCAAAGACCATCCATGACTTCTATGGCTTCCCCCAGCAACTGTTCGACGTGCAATATCCGGCCCCTGGTTCGCCGGCACTTGCTGATGAAGTTGCCGAACTTGTGAAACCCACATGGGTGGGGAAGGACACCGACAGCTGGGGACTCGATCACGGCACATGGTCCGTGTTGGTGCACATGTTTCCTGAAGCAAACATTCCCGTGGTGCAACTTTCCATTGATGCGTCCAAGGACTTCAGTTATCACATGGAACTCGGTGCCAAGTTGTCCGCCTTACGCGACAGCGGAGTGTTGATTCTTGGAAGCGGCAATGTTGTGCACAATCTCGGCGCCATTCAGTGGAACCTCACCAACTCTGGCGCACCGTGGGCCGTTGAATTCGACGATGCAGTCAACGACATCATGGTGAACAATCCCGCGGCACTTCCGTCGGTGGTGTCACATCGCGCCTATCGAAACGCAGTACCCACACCCGATCATTTCATTCCACTTCTCTACATTGCAGGGCTCGCAACGGCCGCTGGCACAACAGCCACGGCAACACTGAAGGGCTGTGCACTCGGGTCCCTTTCCATGACCTCGTACATCGTGTAACGCGGTTAATTCTTTAGGTGCGAAATGCTGAGCATGATCTGCACCTGCATTCCGAGCAGCGTGAGTGCAACGGTGGTTCCTATTCCAATGACCCAGTTCAGGCGTTTCTCAATTCGTTCGAGATCTCGACGCAGATGCAATAGGTCATTCTTAGTTGCGACATCACCCCAACCGACTGGGGGCAAATGTTCCATCAATGTGTCGGCCACTTCTTCCCCCAGTTCTTGACGAGGTTTTGTGTGCATTTCAAATCGCTGTGCTTCTGTGATCACCAGCATAAGACTCCCTTTGGTTATTGGTTTTGTCGTTTATGTGGACACGACAGGGAAGTAGAGGAAGACCGTTAACAACCTCATCGTGTAACGCTACGAACTGCCCGAAAACAGGGGCGTTATAGGGTTAATACATGGCACGTATTTGGCGCAATGCGCTTCTGGCATTTTCACTCGCAGTTCCAGCGTTGGCGGTAACTGCACCATCGCCCGTAGCGGCCACCGGCCCTCTGGTGTTTGTGTTCAATACCGACATTGCCAGCAATCAAGGTCTTACATTTTGCGAAGCATCCACCACCAAAGGGTGTATCGATTCCATCATCATCGATGGTCAATCACTCAGTGTCACCACCAATCGCATCGCCGCCAATTTCATCGTGGCCGGCGGTCTATATGCACCGCAATGTCGATTTGTAGAGACTGAGGCGGTGCCATGTGAATTGCCATACATGGTGATCTACCCAGTAACCAATGGAATGCCTACACAATCGCCAGTTGGTGAAGTCACCGTGAACTTCCGACGTGCACAGAACAACAATGCCACTACTCGTTTTGGTACCACCGTGGTCAATGGTCATCTCGTTTCATTCACACCGGCAAAAGCTGGGCTACGCGACATTGCCACCGTTGTCGCATCACCAGCCGTTATCCAACGTGCATCGTCGCCAACGTCTCCGTGGTGTTCAGGCTGGATTCCCGTAGTGGATACATGCGAGTTGCCCGAAACCGCGCAAAGCAAGAACACCAACTCGGTGAACATCTTGTTGCTCCCCGGCTCTCGCAGTTCTCTCGTGCCGCCCGACAAGTTGGACTCAACATGCATCTCCACCATCGTGAACACATGTCTCATTCCCGTCTTCGAAGAGACCAGTTTTGGTGCGTGGATGGACACCGATGCCTACATCTTCGGAATGGCCGCCGCAGACCGTGACACCGGCGCCACCATGTTGAAAATCGTGGGCCCACACTTCAAGTACCCCGAAAATGGTGTGAGCAACGAACTCAACCTTGCGTACGTGCGCAATTTCATGCCCGCACCATTCCTCATGGCGTCATTTGGCATCACTCCTGAGGAAGCAAACGCCCAATCACTTCCCGTCACCCGCACCACTGGTTTCACCACCACCGTTCCGGGCACTGTGTACACGCCCAGCGTCGACGGCCTCACGCTCAACACCACCGGCATCGGATTCTCCACGCCCACGGTCTCCATCAAGCGAGTGCTCGTGGTGAAGAAGAACAAGAAGATCACCACCGATCAAATTGTTCGCGCAGCTGGTGTGTTCACGGCTCGCCAGTTCGGAGTTCCCAAAATCACCGTGAACACCAAGGCCGGAATGAAGAAGGTGGGCTCGCGCTATATGTTCGGCACAGTGCGATCTCTCACGGTCACCGTGCGCTACAAGTCAACTGCGCGCGATATTTCGTACCGCACCCTGTCGGTGAAGGTCACCAAATAAGTCCGTCCGTTTCGCTGGCTATTGCTCGCATGGGGCAGAATGACCAGTGAACCGGGGGGTCCACATGGGAGACAATTCTCTGCACAGCGGAAATCAAGAACACGCGGCAATCGTGAACGAGCGCCGCAGTATTCGTGGCTACAAGAAGCAGCCCGTGCCCAAAGAGGTGTTGGAAGAAATCATCAACATCGCCAAACGCGCGCCATCTTCGATGAACACGCAACCATGGCACTTTCACGTGGTCACTGGTGATCCGCTTGAGAAAATTCGCGAAGGCAACACCGAGCGCATGATGGCCGGTGCGGGCATCGATCGCGAGATCAAGTTGAGCCACGGTTACGAAGGTCCGCATCGTGATCGCCAGGTGGAGATTGCCGTGCAACTGTTCGAGGCAATGGGTATCGAGCGCGACGACAAGGTGCGTCGTCAAGATTGGGTGATGCGCGGCTTTCGCCAGTTCGACGCGCCAGTGTCGGTGGTGATCACCATTGACAAGGCATTGGAG
>JALQYL010000103.1 GCA_023254135.1 Ilumatobacteraceae bacterium
TTGGCAATGCGCAGGTCATCACCTGGTCAATTCGTGATGCGCGGCGGCGGTGGTGTTTCCATGAACAACAAAGACGGAATCGCTCGCGAAGGTTTCATTGTTGCCGCCGACATAGATGCGCAGCGTTCCACCTCACGCGTACGCAGAGCTGCTGCCGTCGATCTTGAACTTATTGCGCCCGTGTTGGGCGATGACGTGGAAGTGGAGTCCTACCTTCTGTGGGACAAGGGCCGCGACGACCTGGTGCAGCGAGTGGTGCGCAAGGTGGGAAGCATTCGCATTGACGAGCGCGATCTCGCACCTATTGCCGGCGAAGAAACAACCGAGGCACTTCTTGAACGCGTGCGCGCCACACAACTTGGCGTGTTGGGCGGTGGCGCCGCCACACAGTTCCGCCAACGCATCGCTTTCCTTCGTCATCACCTGGGCGAAGAATGGCCCGACACCAGCAACGCACACTTGCTCGCCACGCTTGAAGAATGGTTGGTGCCGTACCTCGGTGGCGCCACGGGCAAAGCAGACCTAGCCGCCGTGGACATCACCATGGTGTTGCAATCAAACTTGGGGTGGGATGCCAGTGTGAAATTGGATCAACTCGCTCCTGCACAGTTCGCGCCACCACGCGGACGACCCGTTGATATCAACTACGCAGACCCCACCCAACCCACCATGCAGATTCGCGTGCAGCATCTCTTTGGCGTCACCACTCACCCATCCGTGCTCAACGGTGCGGTTCCCCTGCGCATTCAACTGCTCTCTCCCGCCGACCGCCCCATTCAGATCACCGCCGACTTGCCCGGCTTTTGGACTGGCTCGTGGTCAGAGGTGCGCAAGGAGATGGCCGGCCGCTATCCGAAGCACGATTGGCCCATTAATCCCAACGAATAACTACTGTCACCCACTGCGCATAGGGCTCCTAGAGCCCGTGCGTTCTAGCCTGAAGGCATGGCAGAGTTTGCGTTCACAGAGTTACTCCCCCTCGGTCCGGACACCACGGAATACCGACTCATCAGCACCGAAGGCGTGGAGCAAGTAGAGACTCCGCTCGGAACTTTCTTGAAGGTGAGCCCTGAGGCCATCACACTTCTCACCGAGACCGCCATGCGCGATATTGCACACTTGTTGCGCCCTGGTCACTTGCAGCAACTCAACAACATTCTCAACGACCCAGAGGCATCGGGCAATGACCGCTTTGTTGCGCTCGACTTGTTGAAGAACGCCGGCATCGCAGCAGGTGGCGTGTTACCTATGTGTCAAGACACTGGCACCGCCATCGTCAAGGCCAAGAAGGGCCAAATGGTGTTTACCGAGGGTGGCGACGAAGAAGCGATTGCGCGCGGCGTGTTCAACACCTACCAAACCAGCAACCTTCGTTACAGCCAGATGGCTCCTATCTCCATGTATGAAGAGAAGAACACCGGCAACAACCTTCCCGCCGAAATCAAGATCAACGCCATTGAAGGCGATGCCTACAAGTTCCTCTTCATGGCCAAGGGTGGCGGTTCCGCCAACAAGAGCTACCTGTTCCAAGAGACGAAGGCATTGCTGAATGAGAAGACCTTGTTGCCATGGATTTTCGACAAGCTGGTCTCGCTCGGCACGTCAGCATGTCCTCCGTACCACCTTGCAGTGGTGATTGGCGGAACATCGGCAGAGCACGCGGTGGAGACAGCGAAGCTTGCGAGCGCTCGTTACTACGACAGCATTCCCACACAAGGCAGTGACTTGGGAAATGGCTTCCGCGACCTTGAATTGGAAAAGAAGGTTCTCGAGTTGTCGCAGCAAACCGGCATCGGCGCACAGTTCGGCGGCAAGTACTTCTGCCACGACGTGCGCATCATCCGCCTCCCGCGTCACGGCGCATCGTGCCCGGTGGCCATCGCCGTGTCGTGCAGCGCGGACCGTCAGGCGCTCGGCAAGATCACCGCCGACGGGATCTTCATCGAGGCACTCGAAACAGACCCCGCACGTTTCCTTCCTGAAGTCACACACGACGACCTCAGCGATGAAGTGGTACACATCGACCTCAATGAGCCCATGGACAAGATTCGCGCCACACTCTCGAAGTACCCCGTGAAGACACGCGTGATGCTCACCGGACCCATGGTGGTGGCACGCGACATTGCACACGCAAAGTTGAAGGAACGTCTCGACGCCGGCGATGGCTTGCCCGACTACATCAAGAACCATTGCGTGTATTACGCGGGCCCTGCCAAGACTCCGGAAGGCATGGCTTCAGGTTCTTTCGGTCCCACCACCGCCGGCCGTATGGATAGCTACGTGGCCGACTTCCAGGCAGCAGGTGGAAGCCTCATCATGCTTGCCAAGGGCAACCGTTCACGTCAGGTCACCGACGCATGCAAGGCCCACGGCGGTTTCTATCTGGGATCCATTGGTGGTCCAGCCGCTCGCCTTGCACAAGACTGCATCACCAAAGTGGAAGTTCTGGAATACCCCGAATTGGGCATGGAAGCAGTGTGGAAGATTGAAGTGCAGGACTTCCCCGCATTCATCGTGGTGGACGACAAGGGCAATGACTTCTTCGACATGGTGAAGGCTGGCGCCCCCGTCAACATTCGCTGAACGCGAACTATTTAGTTAGCAAAAGCTATTCAGCTTCAGCGAAGCCCGGCCAGTTGCCCATGTAATTGATGAAGCTCTCGCTGAGCCCTTCTGCGCGAAGGTCGGCACGTGGCACGGGCAATGAACGCATGACAAATGCGGGGTCGTGCGACTTCAGTGGGAAATCGTGGTTGGTGATTGCTGCACGACCAATTGCAACGAAGTCTGCACCGGCGTCGACCGAACGCTGCGCGTCGGCCGTGGCGTACAACTTGCCGGCCACTGCCAACTTTGTTGAGCCGCGCTCGATATTGGCGAAGATATCGATGAGACGCTGATCGGCGAAGTCTTCGTCGGCACCCAACTTGAAGATGTCCCACAACGACATGTCAATGAAGTCGAGCTTGCCGCCTGCTGCAAGTGCTGCATACACCTGCACCATCTCGCTGGTCTTCAAGCCGAAACGCTCGGGAGACAAACGAATGGAAACGTTGAAATCCTCACTGGTGTTCTCGCGAATTCCGTCGATGATCTCGAGGATCACGCGCATACGGTTGGCCAACGTGCCACCGTATTTGTCCGTGCGCTGATTCAACTCGCCGTTGAGGAACTGACACAGCACGTAGTCGTGGGCGCCGTGCAACTCCACACCTTGGAAACCTGCCTTTTGCACACGTACCGCAGCGGTAATGAATGCTTGCACCATTTCTTCCACCTCGCCGGTGGTCATGGCGCGTGCACCCATTTTTTCATCGACCCCCGACGACACGGGCTGTTCGCCAATGAGTTCCTTGGGTGAACGACGACCTGCATGGTGCAACTGCACAATGGCGAGACTTCCGTGCTTCTTGATACCGTCGGCCAAACGCGTAAGTCCTGGAATGTGCTTGTCGTCGTAACAACCCAATTGGCCGGCAAAACCCTGACCGATCTTCTGCACGTGCGAGGCGCAGGTCATGGTGAGGCCGAAGCCACCCTCGGCGCGCATGGTGAGCCACTTGTATTCATCGTCACTCAGCGTGCCATCTTCATGGCTCTGCTGATTGGTGAGCGGAGCAAGCATGAAGCGGTTCTTCATGCTGGGGCCGTGCTCGAACGAAACGGAATCAAACAGCGAAGTCATTCCACAAGCATGGCGTGGAAAACGTATGCGCCCACTACTGGCGCATTACCAAGTGCCAGTGGGCACCGGCTTTCCGGGTCGTTCATCACCCAAGGGCCACACAAACGACACGCCAGCCCCCTCTGATTCTTCCTCGTAACCGAGAACCTGACCCACAGTCTTCACACCAGCCAGTTCTGGTGAGGCTGGCAGGTCGTTCTTGTCGTCGTCGTAATAGTCAAACCATGGCAAGCCGGCGTCGTTGTATTCCTCCACGGTGACTGGGGTACGAGGAGCCGCCTCGCCGGTGAGCTCAGTCCATTGACGCGCACCTACCAAATGCACCCACACCTGAGACATTGGCTCAATTTCCCAATCGGCAAACTCGAATTCGTCTTCGTAGATTTCCTGAGTGATCCGTCCACCCGCGCCGATGCCCATGTCGGATACCGAAGCGCTCATGCAATATGAAACAGTGAGGAGTTCGAAGTCATTGGAGAAATGACGACGTTGCCGATTCTGCTTTGCCTTCCACTTCTTTCGGGCGGCCGCCGTGAGTCGATACGCACGTATTTGAATTCCGCCCACTGCAGGCCGATCAGTGAGTTGTTCCTCCACGGTTGCGCCATCGCCCAAACGAGCCGCAACAAATTGACGCACTTCACCGTCTGCTGTTTTGAAACCGTCGAGCCACGGTTGATCGGGAAGAACAACATAGTTCTGTTCGTCCGCATTCAGTCCATCTTGCAGAGGCTTGCCGGTGACAGCACACACAAGACCTGTGGCGATTTGCAACGCGATCGGTTCGGTGGAGTCGAACGACATCCACATTGCTTCGCGTTGGTAGATAGGCAGCACCACTCCACCGCGGTCTTGCATGGAATCGGTGGCCTTTACGTCGCTCACGGAACGCAGAGGAAATGAACCAAGTCCGGGCGGCAAGTAGTTGGAATGTTCCTCAGAAACGCGCAACGTTCGCTGAAATGAAATACGGACGATGTCTCCGAGCGAGAGTGTTGCGTGATTCTGAACGGAAGCAGATTTCTTGCGCGCACGCTTGGTCTTAGTTGCGACTGATTGAGTTGGTGAGGAAGGTGTCATGGTCGGCAAAATACCGAACCGGTGACACAAGGTTTGTTCGTTGCAATATGCGACTACAGAAGTCCCTTGAGTGCTTCGCGCGTGTTGTGGATTTCGTCGGGAGTTGCACCGAACTCCACCGCAGCAAAGTCGGTGACGCCAATGGCAGCCAACGCAGCAACGCGATCCTGCACTTCAGCACCCGAGCCGGTGATGGCAATGTCTGCCGGACCTG
>JALQYL010000104.1:0-1974 GCA_023254135.1 Ilumatobacteraceae bacterium
AAAGACGCCGACGTTGTGGTGTACGACCCCGACGCGAAGTCGGTGATCAGCGCATCCACGCATCACATGAACCTGGATCATTCGGCGTTCGAGGGTATGAGCATCACGGGTGGTGTGCGCACGGTGTTGTCTCGTGGTGATGTGATTGTTGATGGCGGGGTGTTCAGTGGAACACCAGGTCGTGGCAAGTATCTGCGCCGCGATGTGTCGCAGCACGTTCGCTAGTTAGTCGAACAATTCCTGCAAATTGTCGAGGGTTCGCTCGATGGCCTTTGCGTTGTTCGTTTCCGAATTCATCAACTTGAGCACGATGGGCATGCGCGAAGTAGTGGGGTCGAACTGTTCGGTCACTTGCGTGCCGCCTTCAACTGGCTCGAGGATGTAACGCCATACGTGACCGCCGAAATGTCGCCATGCAATCTGCTTGTTCTCTTCGAATTCCACCACGGTGTTGGTGATGCGATAGGGAAGACCCAACTTCATGTCCATGCCGAACGTTGCGCCCATGGACAAACGAGCAGGCGCATTCACCCGAGCACTTTGCACGGTGCCGGAACCATCGATCTCGCCATGGCGCCTGGGGTTGGCAAGCAGTTCGAAAATGACTCCGGGAGGAGCCTTCACGAAGGCGGTGCGGGAAATGATGGTTTTGCTCATGCCGACAGTCTTACCTGTTCAACAACGGCTTCCGCACAACGACGACCAGAGAACATGGCACCCTGAATGGAACCTGTGTCGCGATGGTCACCGCACACGAACAAGCCATTGCCCAGGTGCACGTTCTTCTTCGGGTTGAAGGGCGGGTTCTGGCCGGGTTGCCCATGAGGAATGCGATAGGTGCGCAGGTGGCGCCACGTATCAACTTCGGCACCCCACCAACTGCGCAACTGCCTGCGAGCCGCAGCTTCCAAATCACCCTCAGCGAGTCCAGGCAGCGCCGCAGCGATGAGATGTTGGCCTGCAGGTGCATAGTGCGGCGAAATATTCGACATCACTGCCACGTTGTACACGGGTCCCTGACCGTGACCATCGAGAACGATGTAGCCGCCGTCAATGGGCGCTTTGGGTGCTGCGCAGTACACGCACCCGGCGGCACGTGATTCCACTTCGGGTAAGCCCAGAAGTTTTGACGCAACCGGACCTTCGGTGGCCACCACGATGTTCTTGGCAGCAATGGAATGACCGTTGGTGAGTGTGACAACACCCGTTGCAACCGATGCGACAGGTGAATTGAGATGAATCCGCGTGGTGCGCAATGACGCGGCAAGTTGTTGCGTGATGGCGCCCATGCCAAGTGCGGGCACTGCGGAGTCGCCGGTGGCGAGGGTACGGAAGATGACATCGAACATGCGCCGCGATGACGAAAGGCTTGGGTCCAATTGAATGCCGCCCACCAATGAGCGGAAGAAACGGTCGATGATCTTGGAGGAAAAGCCCATGCCGCGCAACGCCGATGCAGTGGGAATGTCTTGACCCTTCAACAACTCGCGGGGGTTGCTTGATTTCAGCTTTGCGCGCATGAGTGCAATACGTGCTTTGTCGCCAATGGTGCCGATGGGAGCGAACGATGTGCTCAGCAAGGTTTTTGGTCGACGGAACGGGTCACTGACAACGGTCCCTTTTCCTTCGCGCCATACCACGGCGCCTGGCTCGAAGGTTTTGAGATCGAGTGCGGGAATGTTGAGGTGGCGATGTATCTCTGGATACGCAGTGAGCAACACCTGAAATCCACGGTCAAGAATGAAACCATCCACGTTGTCGCTGCGCACTCGGCCGCCCACACCATCGGAGGCTTCAAGGATGATTGCGTTGATGTTGTTCTGTTCCAACACGCGTGCGGCGGTGAGTCCGGCGAGACCGGCGCCCACAATCACAACATCGGCGGATGAGGGGAGAGGAGAGTCTGAAGTCACTTCTTCAATAATGCGTGAAGTGCAAGATCGAGCGTGGGATGTTCAAATGAAAATCCATCGG
>JALQYL010000104.1:2072-4915 GCA_023254135.1 Ilumatobacteraceae bacterium
AAGAGAGTCTGAAGTCACTTCTTCAATAATGCGTGAAGTGCAAGATCGAGCGTGGGATGTTCAAATGAAAATCCATCGGCAAGAAGTGCATCGGGCGTGACGAATTGACCGGTAAACAACAGTGCATCCGCCAACTCTGCGCCCAGCAACGCCTTGGGGCCGAACGAGGGAATGGGCAACAAGGCGGGGCGCTTCACCACTGATGCCAACGTCTTGGTGAATGTTGCATTGGTGACAGGCGACGGTGCTGTGAGGTTCACAGGACCAGAAAGTGACGATGCGAGCAGGTGGATGATGGCGTTCACTTCATCGTTGATGGAAATCCAACTCTGCCATTGCTTGCCATTTCCGAACTTGCCACCAACACCCAACTTGAAAAGTGGTAACTGTTTCTTCAATGCACCGCCCTTTGGCGTGAGCACGATTCCGGTGCGAATGAAAACGGTGCGAATGCCGGCAGCAACTGCCGGTGCTGCGGCGGCTTCCCACTGTTCGCACACATCGGCAAGAAAGCCGGTGCCGTGCGCGCTTTTTTCGTTGAGGGTTTCATCGTGGCGATCGCCGTAGATGCCAATAGCCGAGCCTGAAATGAACACCTTCGGCTTCACGTCGAGTGATGCCATGGTGGTGGCCAAGAGTGCAGTGCTCTTGGTGCGGCTCTCAAGAATCTCGCGCTTGTAATCGTTGGTCCAACGCTTGTCGCCAATGCCGGCACCTGCGAGGTGAATCACCGCGTCAACACCTTCAAACGCGGAGGGATCAATGAATCCGTTCGCAGGATCCCATCGAACTTCATCATTGCGGCGAGGTTCGCGGCGTACGGCCGACACCGTGGTGTGACCTTGTTTGATGAGTTCGGCGGTGAGAGCGGTTCCGATGAGGCCTGAGGCGCCCGTGACAAGGATTTTCATAGTGCTTGCAGTCAACCTCGGAGGCGGGCCGTTTGTTCCGCCGTAGCCTGATGACACACATGAGCACTCGCAAACTCATCCTCACCGCCCTCATTTGCGGCCTCGCCATCATGATGGCTGGTGGCGCAAAGCTCTTTCTCATGGTGCGCGAAGATGTCACGGTCACGGTGCTCGACTTGGGCACGCCTCAAACACTCTCCGATATGACTGTTTCAGTGGACAAAGTGGTGCAAGACCCCACGGCCACATATGTCACCGTCACCATGCAGGGAGTGGAAGGTGGCAATGCCCTTGAGGGCTGGCGAATCCTCTCGGGTGGTGAGGTGATTTCACCGAGCGGGAGCGTGCCGACGGCGATTGGTGTGGCTTGTGGCACCACCAAACATGCGTCGGCCAGTCATTGCATCGTGGCGTTTCCGGCCACCAACGGCTCGGTCACGGTGGCGTACCTGCGTGCGGGCGCTCAATCTCAGTGGGCTGCCTAACTTCAACGGCTACCGTTATGTATGTGGATACAGCGTGGTATCCGCACAGAAGGAGATGATCCCCCATGGCTGAGCAGTTCGACCTCGTTGTTGTCGGAGGCGGACCTGGTGGCTACGCCGCCGCTTTCTACGGTGCTTCCGCTGGTCTCAGCGTGGCGCTGGTGGAGAAAGACACCATTGGTGGCACGTGCTTGAACCGTGGATGTATTCCTGCAAAAGCCTTCTTGGAAACAGCTGCCGCTCGTCGTCATGTGCAGCACGCAGCCGAGTTCGGAATTGACGCCGTGTTGGGCGACACCGACTTTGCAGTGGCGCAAGCACGCAAGCAAAAAATCGTTGATGGTTTGGTGAAGGGTCTCACCGGTTTGGTGAAGGCAAAGAAAGTCACCTATTTCCTTGGCGTTGGCTCGCTGAATGCCGACAACACGGTCACGGTTGTTGGTGCTGACGGAACGAAGCAGTTGAGCGGTCACAGTGTTGTGCTGGCAGCCGGCAGTGTGCCTCGTGTGATTCCTGGATTCGAACCCGGTGGCCCAGTGATGACATCGGATGAAGTACTCATGCTCGACCGCATTCCTGCACGCATCGCTGTCATTGGTGGTGGTGCAATCGGTTGTGAGTTCGCCTCAACATTCGCCGACCTCGGTTCTGAAGTCACCATTCTTGAAGGCCTGCCAAAGATCCTTCCCGGGCTCGACGCCGACCTTGCGAACGTGGTGGTTCGTTCATTCCAGAAGAAGAAGATCAACATCAAGACCGGTGTTGCGGTGAAGAGCCACGCACCAACAGGAAGTGGTTCCACTGTCATCTCGTATGGCGAAGGCGAAACGCTTGAAGTCGATGCAGTGATTGTGTCGGTTGGTCGCCGTCCATACGCAGACGAATTGCAGTTGGGCAACACCAAGGTTGCAATGAGCGATCGTGGCTTTGTTGAAGTGGACGAATATTGCCGTACATCTGTTGCAGATGTGTACGCCATCGGTGACCTCATCAACACTCCTCAACTCGCGCACGTTGCCTATGCAGAAGCAATTCTCGTGGTGAAGCAAGTGCTCGGTGAAACGGCAGTACCCGTTGATTACAGCCGCGTGCCATGGGCCATTTACTGCAGCCCCGAAGTTGCATGGGCGGGCCCCGGCGAAGAAGCAGCGAAGGCGGCTGGTTACGACGTGGTTGTTTCGAAGCACCAGTTCCGTGCCAACAGTCGCGCAATGATCATTGGCGAAATCGATGGTTTGGTGAAGATCATCGCCAAGAAAAACGCAGACGGAACTGCCGGACAAGTTCTTGGAGTGCACATGGTGGGTCCATGGGTGACCGAGCAATTGTCGGGTGGTTACCTTGCAGTGAACTGGGAAGCTTCCGTTGAGGAAATCGCTCACTTCATTCAGCCACACCCAAGCCTTTCCGAATTGTTCGGCGAGACGGTCATGGCACTTACCGGCCG
>JALQYL010000105.1 GCA_023254135.1 Ilumatobacteraceae bacterium
TGCGTCCCAGTCGGCACCCTTTGGTGCGTTCTCGCGACCCTTCAAGTATTCAAACGTGGTTTCATCGGGAGCAATAAGGCCGGCCTTTGCGCCTGCTTCAATGCTCATGTTGCACACGGTCATGCGGCCTTCCATGGAAAGGGCGCGAATGGCAGATCCGCGGTATTCGATGACGTAACCGATGCCGCCAGCGGTACCGATCTTGCCGATGATGGCAAGGATGATGTCCTTGGCGGTGACGCCCGCAGGTGTGTCACCTTCAACGGTGATGCTCATCCACTTCGGACGTGACTGCGGCAGTGTCTGTGTTGCGAGTACGTGTTCCACTTCGCTGGTGCCAATGCCGAATGCAAGTGCACCGAATGCGCCGTGCGTTGCCGTGTGGCTGTCACCACACACAATGGTCATACCAGGAAGGGTGCGACCCTGCTCTGGTCCGATCACGTGCACGATGCCCTGACGCTCGTTGCCCATGGGGAACAAAGTGAAACCAAACTCTGCGGCGTTGTCGCGCAGCACTTGCACTTGCTTGGCCGAGATGGGGTCGGCGATGGGCAAGTGGATGTCGGCAGTGGGAACGTTGTGGTCCTCGGTGGCCACGGTGAGATCGGGACGACGCAATGGACGACCGGTCATACGCAAACCATCGAATGCCTGTGGGCTGGTGACTTCATGCACGAGGTGCAGGTCGATGTACAGCAAGTCGGCTTCACCTTCGGCGCGGTGCACAACGTGCTGATCCCACACCTTTTGCGGCAATGTCATGGGGTTCGACATGGCGTCCCTTTCGAGTCCTTTTGATTTCTCAATATGTGGGATAACATTCCCACGTAATGGACAGCGTATCAGGAGTCGGAGTTCTCGACAAGGCCTTCGTAGTGATGAACGCTCTTGTGGTGCGTCCGTTGTCGTTGGCAGAAGTCATCGATACCACCGGAATTCCACGCGCCACGTGTCATCGACTGTTGTCGGCATTGGAAGACCACGGCGCAGTCCGTCGCAATGGTGAAGGTATGTATTGCCTCGGACCAACTCTTGCCGGTTTGGGTAGAGCTGCAGCTGTGCAGTTTCCGTTCCTGTCTCGCGCACGCGACATTGCCACCGACATTCGTGATCGCACGGGGGAGAGCGTGCAGGTGTTTGTTGCGGAAACAGATGGACGACGTTGTGTGGTCTCATTGGAATCGCCCAATGGATTGCGATGGATTGTTCCCGAAGGTTCGCTGTTTCCATTGGCTCGTGGTTCAGCGGGTCGCGTGTTGAGCGGTGCCAAATTGAGCGCGGGCGGTTGGATTGAATCAGTGGAAGAACGCGTGAAGGGTGTGGCCTCTGTGAGTGCGCCCGTGATCGACGGGTTCGGAGATGTGGTGGCGGCTATTTCCATTTCGGGACCACTTGAGCGCATGAGTCATAGTCCTGGTGCGAAGTTCGGCGCCATTGTTGCGCGCGGTGCACGCACATTGTCGGAGTTCATGGGTTCGTAAAACCTTTCGGCGGCCTGCCGTTCGAAGTTTCATGTCGTCCACATGGGCGACATGAATATGGACCAACCAGACACCACCGTTGCACTACCCGACATCACTGATATTGCTGTTGGCGTGGAAGCCAAGTTGCACACCCTCATTGATTCCTTCGAATTGGCGGGCGCTCGTTTGTACGGCGTCAACGTGGCCAATCGCTCCAGCCATGAACCCAACTTGTGTTTCCTTTCGCAACACCCCGATGTGTATGAGTTGCTCGATGCTCCGGCCAGTGCACTCGCCCGCATGTTCGACTGCGGTGCAGTGGTCACCACTGGCTGGGCTGCGCCGCTTGGGCCGAATGGCGAAGTGGAAGGTGCGCCCAGCGAACACGCGCTACGTCGGCGTGTGCGACTTGTTGTTGTGGTGGCAGACCATGGCGTTGCCAGTGTTTTGCGCTTTGCCGACACGCCCGATGAAGTGGTGAGCGATCCTGGTTCGGCAACAGGGTCCCTTGCAGAAGCCATTCATCATTTCTGGTTTGATCCTCCGGTCACATTGCCCAGCAACGCGTAGTAGTACGTGCGCCGTTTCACAAAGGCGCAATTGGTGGGCGGCACTCCTAGCCTTTACAGAGTGACCACCTCCGTCAACGCACAATGGGCCGAACGCATTCGCGCACTGGCCGCCGAAAAAGATGCCGTCATCCTCGCGCACAACTATCAAGTAGCCGAGATTCAAGATGTGGCCCATCATGTTGGCGATTCGCTGGCACTGTCTCGCATTGCCGCAACGGTTCCGCAGTCCACCATCATTTTCTGCGGTGTGCACTTCATGGCAGAGACCGCCAAGATTCTTTCGTACGACAAGACGGTCATCATCCCCGATGAAAGGGCCGGTTGTTCATTGGCCGACACCATCACGGCGGACCAGTTGCGCGAGTGGAAGGCACAGCATCCCGGCGCAGTTGTTGTTAGTTATGTGAACACCACTGCTGCGGTGAAAGCCGAAACGGATATTTGCTGCACCAGTTCAAATGCGGTGGAAGTAGTGCAATCCATTCCGGCCGATGTCCCCGTGTTGTTCGGCCCCGACCAATTCCTTGGTGCGCACGTGCAGCGCATGACAGGTCGCAAGAACATGCACATTTGGATGGGTGAGTGCCACGTGCACGCAGGTATCAACGGTTCTGAACTGAAGGCACTTGTTGCCAGCGAACCTGATGCTGAGTTGTTCGTGCACCCCGAGTGCGGGTGCGCCACCAGTGCCATGTACTTGGCATCCGAAGGTGTTGTGCCCAAAGAGCGCACGCACATTCTCTCTACCGGTGGCATGCTCGATGCCGCTCGTACCACCAAGGCACGCAAGGTTCTTGTTGCCACAGAAACAGGCATGCTGCATCAATTGCGCAAGGTCAACTCGGTCACCGAGTTCCAGCCGGTCAATCGTGCGGCCGTGTGCAAGTACATGAAGATGATCACGCCGGAAAAGTTGGAGCACGCTCTCTTGCATGGCACCGATGTTGTCGATGTTCCTCGCGACATTGCAGACAAGGCCCGTCTCTCGGTGGAGAAGATGATCGCAATCGGTACACCTTCTCGTGTCGGCGAATAACCACATACCGCAACAACTCGCAGCTCCCGAACCCACGTGGTCGGTAGAGACCGACATTGTGATTCTTGGTTCTGGTGCGGCCGGACTCTCTGCCGCATTGGCCGCGCGTCCCGTGCGCGATGTGGTGTTGGTGACCAAGGACACGCTTGATGCTGGTAGCACCAACTGGGCACAAGGCGGACTTGCCGCAGTGCTTGACCCCGCTGACTCGTTGGATAATCACGTGCGCGACACGTTGGAAGCGGGCGCAGGTTTGTGCAACGAAGAAGCTGTTCGCACATTGGTGACCGAAGCGCCCACCGCCATTCGATATCTCATGCAGTTGGGCGCAGCGTTCGATGCGGGCGCCATTGAAGGTGTGGCACTCACGCGTGAAGGCGGCCACTCACACCGTCGCATTGTGCACGCAGGAGGCGACCAAAGTGGTGCAGAAGTACAACGTACGCTCGATGAATCGGTGCGACTTGCCGGTGTGCAAGTGGTGGAACGCGCCTTCGGCCTCGACTTGGTCTTGGGTGAAACTGCAGATGGTCAGCGCGCCGTTGCAGGTGTGAAGGTGGCCATGCTGGATCGCAATGGCGGTGTGCAAAGCGTGGGCATTGTTCATGCCAGCGCAGTGATTATTGCAACGGGCGGTTACGGCCAGGTGTACGCATCTACGTCGAACCCACCTGCCGTTACGGGCGATGGCATTGCATTGGCAATGCGTGCCGGCGTGGAAGCCAGCGACTTGGAGTTCATTCAGTTCCACCCCACGGTGTTGTGGAGTGGCAGCGATGCGCACGGCCAACAAGCGCTCATCAGTGAAGCTGTGCGTGGTGAAGGAGCCATCCTTCTTGATGCTGCAGGCAAGCGAGTGATGCAGGGTGTGCATCCGCAGGAAGATCTGGCACCACGCGACGTGGTGGCCGCAGCAATTAGCCAACGTATGAGTGAAGCGCCCGCTGGTGTGGGCGATCACGTGTATTTGGATGCGCGTGGCATTGAGAACTTCGACGAACGGTTTCCATCAATCACCGCATCATGCATTGCAAACGGGATTGACCCTGCGCAAGAACTCATTCCCGTTGCGCCCGCAGCACACTACGTATGTGGTGGCGTGAAGGCAACTCTTGATGGTGAAACATCGCTGCGCGGTTTGTATGTGGTGGGCGAGGCTGCCTGCACCGGAGTGCATGGTGCGAACCGTCTTGCTTCCAACAGCCTCACTGAAGGTGTGGTGGCCGGTACCCGCGTAGGACGTGCACTCAGTTGGGCATTGCCCGAAAAGGTGGATGTGATTGAGAGCGACGTGCAGGGCGAACTGATTGATTCGTATCACCGCAGTGCATTGCGCAATGCCATGTCGCGTTATGTGGGTGTGTTGCGCACTCCGCAGGGCCTGAATACTGCTAGCACCATTCTCAGCACGTTGGCAGCCAACTCGTCTCCCACTGTGGTGCCCACTCGCAAAGCGTTTGAAGCCACCAACATGCTCACCATCGCGATGGCTGTGGTGCAATCGGCACAAACTCGTACTGAGAGCCGTGGCTGTCATCGCCGTACAGATTTCGAAGAACCGTTGACCTCGTGGCAACGTCATTTACTGTGTCGCGTGGTGGACGGGCACATGGAGGTAACGCAGTGAACTTGCATCAACCATCTCAAGACACCATCGCGCGCCTCACCGCTGCCGGACTCAATGCAGACAAAGTGACCGAACTGGTGAAAAACACCGTGCTGGAAGACCTTGATGGTGGCATTGACATCACATCGGTGGCCACGGTTCCCGTATCGC
>JALQYL010000106.1 GCA_023254135.1 Ilumatobacteraceae bacterium
AGGAGTAGGCGGCACCAACGGTGGAACCGCGAGCGGAACGAATGCTGCTGGTGGTGCAGGAATTGATGCCGTTGATGAAACGGGTGCCGGCGGTGGTGGTGGATATCGCCAAGGTGGCGGCCGCGCAGGCGATGGCGGTTCAGGAATCGTGATTGTTCGATACTTGGTCGACACCGCGCCTTCCAACAGCACAGCGCCCACAATTTCTGGTACCACCACCAATGGGCAGTCTCTAACTGGTGCACGTGGCACGTGGTTGGGATATCCAACTCCCACCTACACATACCAATGGAAGCGTTCCTCCAGTGCCTCCGGTACGTACACGAACATCTCTGGTGCAACGTCCTTGAATTACACACTCACTGACAGCGATGTGGGTCAATACATCAAGCTTGCGGTGACCGCCACGAACTCATCGGGATCAGCCACGGAACTGAGCACGGCATCTGCACAAATTGCAGACATGGTGCGACCCACTACAACAACAACCAGCACCACCGTTGCATTGGTCATTGAAGTCACCGCTCCGGCGTCCACCGTTCCATCGGTGTTGTCACAAGCAGCAACTCCGAAGATCACAACAAAAACTCAGCCGACAACAGCAACAGGTACCAATTCAACAACAACGACATCAACGGTTGCATCTTCAGCCACTACTACTTCTGTTCCAGCGCCGAACGTTCAATCAGTTCGAACGGGTGAAGCCGCGGCTCAGGTTGACGGCGAATCTGCCACGGCCTCGGTCCAACGTGTGAACAACCAATTGGTTGTGTCGGTTGGTGAACTCAGCGCAACGTTTGGTGCAATGAACGCGAGCGGAACCGCGTTATCTCTCGATAATGACGGCAACGTGCATTTGCATCCCGGAGATTCCGTACAGATCAAGATGTCTGGTTTCAAACCAGCATCAACCGTGGAGGCGTGGCTGTTCTCCACTCCAACGCAATTGGGAACTGCCATTGTCCAGGCTGATGGCACTGTTTCGGGCAAGTTCATCATTCCGAAAAATGTGCCCACTGGCGCGCACCGTATTGCGATTGTCGCGCGCACGAACGAAGGCAAGAAAGCCACGTTGGCAGTTGGCATTCTGGTGGGCAACTGGGCAAAAGAGAAGAACATTGCCGTGTGGTTGATTGTGGTTCCCATCGTTCTGGCAGTCATTGGTGCACTCACATTGCCAGCCACACGTCGCCGTCGTTTGTTGAAGCAAAAGAACGTTCACGCGTAACTCTCTGGCAACCCGCCAGACACTCATGCCCGCTAGAAATGAGGCATGAGAATTCTGGTCACCAACGACGACGGCATCGATTCGGTCGGTCTTCATGTGCTGGCGCGTGCCATGCGCCCATTTGGTGAAGTGGTGATTGCAGCACCCGACCAGGAATATTCAGGTGCCGGCGCCGCCATTGGCGCACTGCACCTGATTCAACCCGAGGTGCACAAGCGCGAGGTGGAAGGCATTGACACCGCATGGGCCATTAGTGGTCCACCGGCGCTGTGCGTGTTCTTTGCGCGACTCGGCTTGTACGGCGATCCATTCGACCTTGTTGTGTCCGGTATCAACCCTGGCGCAAACGTGGGTCGTTCGGTGTATCACTCGGGCACCGTGGGTGCGGCTATCACTGCGCGCAACGGCGGTATCTCGGGCATCGCAGTGAGCCAAGCGGTCACTGGTTTCGGCATTGAAGGACAAGGTTGGGACGACGCTGTAAAAGGTCAGAAGTGGCACTCAGCAGCTGACGTTGCAGCAAAGGTTGTCGAGGGCTATATCGCCAATTTGCCCATCGAACCCGTTGCACTCAATGTGAACGTACCCAATCTTGAACTGGAAGACATCAAGGGTTGGCGCCGCACCGAAGTGGGTCACATTGTCACTCGCGCCATGGCGCAAGCAACGTTGGAACCCAAAGAAGGTCACCACGGTTCGTACTACGTGCGCATGGCATACGGCGACCCCATGACCATGCCTGATCACACCGACGGCGGTGCAGTGGAAAACGGCGAAGTGTCCATTACATATCTCAGTCGATTCGAAGATGTGCCGCACCACGGCACCGACGAGATTCACGGTGCACTCAGTGACCTGGTGGGTCCACAGAACAACCTGTATTCATAAGACAATTCCTGCGTTCGCACTACGGTCATTGACATGACCGATTGGGCTGACCTCACACGACGCGCTTCGTTTGCGTCGCATCAATTTCTCGGATGGATCTTCTGGGATGAACGCGCGAAGAACGCATTGGCGTCACTGGGTGTGCCCGAGGGGCTTGGTCACTACATCACCAATCGTGGCGCTCCCCTTGCCATGGCCGGACCCGAAGCGTTGTATGCGGCGTTCTACACCATCAAGCGCGAGTTCATTCACTTCTCCATCAATCACGCTGCGCCTCACATCTCAAGTTGGCACGATGTCACGGTTGCGCGCGATGCAGTGATTCGCACGGGCATCGAAGAGATGACACCACACATCATGGAACCATTCGGTGCACTCGCAAATGAACTGTGGCGCACTGTTGATGCCGTTCCGGTGGCGGGCCGTGTGTTGTTCGCTGCGCACAAGAGTTGGCCACGACCCACCGACCCGGTGATGAGCGCATGGAACGCTTTGAACTGCATTCGTGAATGGCGTGGCGACACACACTTCGCCATCCTGGTGAACGACAACATCGGTGTCGTCGAGGCCGGGCTGCTGCACGACGCATGGATGGGATACCCGAAGGAATGGATTCCACGCAGCCGTGGTGCAGACGACGCAGAGATCGAAAAGGCGCTCGCGAATCTCGCGTCACGCGGATTCGTGACCGATGGCGTGGTGAACGATGCTGGCGTGGAATACCGGCAAGAGCTCGAGCGTCGTACCGATGTGTTGTGCGAGATTCCGTGGCGTGAATTCGGCGAAGCCAACACCGTTGCCCTTCTTGACATATTGGAACCCGTGGGTGCCCGCTACGTGCAACACATCGACGAGATTGCCGGCGAGAACTGGATGCCCGCCGCTCGCCCGCGTCGTCGTTGAACAACCGCAGATAAATACATTCGTCCGCAATAAATCCCTTCGCAATCGGGTTGACTACGGCATGGCCCGTTACGTTGCAACAGTTCCCTCCTCCATGTCCGCTGAAGCGGCCTTTGCCTACATGAGCGACATGCGCAATTTCGCCGAATGGGATCGTGGCATCAAGAAGGTGGAACAGGTGGTGGGCGATGGCCCAGGTCTTGGCGCAGTGTGCGACATCACGGTTCGTGGTGCTGCAGGCAAAGACGATGTTCTGCGCTACGAGACACTTGAGTTCGACGCACCACACACCATTCTGGTGAAGGGTCGCAACAACAAGTTCACTTCTGTCGACCGAGTGACCGTGACACCCACTGCAACCGGCTGCGATGTCACTTACGATGCCACGCTCACCGCGAACGGCATTTATTTCGCCATGAACCTCGTGCTTGGCAAGGTGTTCCAAAAAGTGGGCGACGCAGCCGTTGCCGGTTTGCGCAAGAAACTGGCGTAACGAACTACGGGCAGCCGAGCCCGTGCAGGTTGGCGCATTCGCGACACAACCACGCCTTGCCTTCGGTGGTGCTCCACGCGGTGGCGAACGGCGAACCACAACTCATGCAGTCGTGCTGTTCTTTCTTGATGGGCCCAACTTCGAATGCCGGGGGCGACTGATTCTGATCCACCACTACACCTGCCACGCCTTGCGGTCTTCCCATGTGACACGAGATTCAAGCGCCTTGTTGAGCAGCCGCTTCAACTCACGCAATTCAGATTGCGTGAGACCATCCCATTGTTCGATGTGCAGATCCTTCACCGATGCGGCAATCTTGTTGAACACTTTGCGGCCATTGTTGGTGACGTGAACAATCATCTTTCGTCGATCATCGGGCGACTGCACGCGTTCCACGTAATTCAGTTTCACCAACTTGTCCACCAAACGAGTGAGATCTGCCGCACGGTTGATGAGCCCATCGGCAATTTCACCCATGGCGATGCCATCAACTGAACTTGACTGGCACACCGCCCACAACACACGGAAATGCGCTTCAGTGAGTTCAACCTCCTTGCACAGCCGTTCGATGTCGGCCGATAGTTGCGACGTGAGAACACTCAAGAGAATGTATGCGTCGCGATTGAGTCGTTCAATTGCAGAATCCGCAGACTTCTTCGTGGCCACCACAGACACTGTAGTTCTTAAGCGCGATGCAGCACTTGTGACAACACATTGCGCAACTCTCCAGGCGAGTTGTTGACTGCGTCTTGTGAGCGCCATGCGATGAAACGGTCGGGGCGCACGAGGACTGCACCACGTGTTTCGAATCCACGATGACGAGCCCATGTGAGACGAGGGTCGAAATAGTCACCGTGTGTGTGTCCGATGCGAACTGCATCGATGGGGATGTTCAATTCTTGCGACACGATGCGCGCGGCCTCACACCAATCGTGTCCATCCTCGCCGGCAATCAACAGGAAATGCCCTGGCTTCACCAAGTTGACGGTGGAAATACGTTCTCCTTGCGCGGTCTCGACCCACGCGTGTGGCAATGGGTGACCGGGGCGAGCCTCAGGTACGTAGACGCGAATCTCATCAGGATTGGGCTTGGCATCGGTACCGTCTGGCACCACGGCCGACGACGTGTAGGTGTAGCCGTACTCCACGTTTTGCTCATGGAATTCCATGGAATGCGGCGCATGCAATTCCGATACGTATTGCACGAACTCTGCATCCT
>JALQYL010000107.1 GCA_023254135.1 Ilumatobacteraceae bacterium
ATTGCAAACCCACGCAGGGTCGTTCTTTGGCAAATTGGAGCGTCTCACCCAGCTTGCTGCCGATGCAAAGATGCCCGAGATCGAAGAATGGATTGAGGAATTTCTTGAAACCGGCAAGAAACTGGTGGTGTTTGCCCGTCACCGCAAGATTGTGAACGCCATTGCTGAGAAGTATGGCGATGGGTGCAAGATTCAGGGCGGAATGACCGACAAACAGAAACAAGATTGCATCGACAAGTTTCAGAACGATGACAATCAAAAAGTCATTGCGTGCTCTATCAAGGCAGGCGGCGTTGGACACACTCTCACTGCAGCTTCCGATGTGTTGTTCGTTGAACAAGGTTGGAATCCAGCCGACCAAGACCAGGCAGCAGATCGCTGTCACCGCATGGGCCAACGTGACTCAGTCACGGTGTACACCGCTGTTTGCAACGACACAATCGACCAAGGCATCTACGACCTCATTGAACACAAGCGTTCAGTGGTAAACGAAGTCACCGATGGTGTTGTTCGATCAGTAAATGATGCATCATTCACCGCCGAGATGTTAAATCTCCTGCGCAGCAGGCGAAATAGGTAGCCGTGTTTCGCAGGACTCGAACAGGCTTCGCAGGCTTGCTGTACGCGCTCTCGCAATTAGGTGGGCTGGTTTTGTGGATCAGTTACATCGCAACGTGGCAGCGATGGCAAGGCGGTTTCGGATTCCTCATTGGCATCTTCACGTTCCCCGGCATTGTGATCTTTCCGTTGATTTTTTGGATTGCGGAGAATCGTCTGCCCATTGGGTATTGCGTGTTGTGGGTAGTGAGTTTGGTGTTGTTCGTCGGCGCGGGCCTTGTGGGTGCGGACGACTGATTACTTCGTTCGTACTGAACGAAACGTGAGATTGATTCGCGGCTCGGTCACATTCGCTTGACGGGGCACTTCGTGTTCCCAATTCTTCTGCGATAGACCACTCATCACCACGAGTGATCCGTTTTCCAATGTTCGTTCCACTACTACCTTGGTTTCACGATGGCGAAACTTGAAACGTCTGCTGGCACCGATTGAGAGTGACGCGATCACGGGTTCGGTTCCGAGTTCAGGTTCGTTGTCGCTGTGCCAACCGTTTTTGTCTTGTCCATTGCGATACAGGTTCACAAGAACAGAATTGAAAGAGTGGTTCGAGCGCTCTTCACAGATTTCACGCAACTCCTGCAGCAACGGCGTCCACGGGTTGAGTTGCATGGAGATGCCGGAATATGAATAGTGCGCATTGGGGTCGCCATGCCATGACACGCGGCGGGGCTCGTCATAGGTTTTGCCGAAGACCGTAATTTTCTGCGAGAGCCACGGTGTCTCATTGAAAAGTTGCTGGAAAATCCGTTCGGAGTCGAGATCTCCCAACACCCACGGTGTGTACGTGGCGCTGAGGTCGTACGGGAGGATTTCCTCGGTCTCGATACCAAATAGGGACATGCCACATACTCTCGCAAACGTTGAGGCACCCTCCATGTACTTTGGTGCAATGGAAATTGCCTTGGTTGCCGTTATTGCTGTCTTAGTTGTCGTGGTTCTGCTTCAGTCACGCAAAACCCCTGCTGCCCCCGCCGTTGTCCCGGCTGAGCCCACCGCACAAGTCGACATCGCTGGTCCGGTCTCGCTTGCCACCCAACAAGCACTCAATGATGCGTTGCGCTCGCTTGCCGCTCAGGCAAACGAAGAGCGGGAACAAATTCTCAAGCAAGCACGTGATGACCGTGAACAAATCATGCGAATGGCCACTGAGATGATCACAAAGGCGAGCGGTGAGGAACTGGGCAAGCGAGCCGAAGTTCTCGACGCCACTATGCAAGGTGTCAAGACAGACGTGAATACTCGTCTCAACGAATTGAATGCTGAACTTCAGAAACTTCGTGATTCAAGTAGCACTCAGTACGGCCACATGGACAAGGCCATCGCAGGTCTCACCCAACGCACAGAAAACCTCAATGAGGTGCTCTCCAGCTCACAAAAACGAGGTCAGTGGGGCGAGCGTCTTGCAGAAGACATCTTGCGTTCGGCCGGATTTGTCGAGGGGCAAAACTATTCAAAGCAGGCCACCATTGAAGGTGGCGGTCGCCCCGACTACCGCTTTGAAATGCCACCCGATCGCGTGCTCTTCATGGACGTGAAGTTTCCTCTCGACCAATACATGGCGTACCTCAACCAGACCGATGAGGCACTGCGTAACCAATCAAAGACTCAATTCCTGAACGCCCTCAACGGTCACGTCAATGCGCTAGCTAAGCGCGAATACATGGACAAGTCGAAGGAGAACACCATCGACTATGTGCTCATGTTCGTGCCTAATGAGAGCATCAGCTCGTTCATCCACGAAGCCGATCCCAACATGATCGACAATGCGCTCAACAAGAAAGTGGTGTTCTGCACCCCCCTCACCCTCTACGCGTTCCTGGTGGTCATCCGTCAGGCTGCCGACAGCTTCCACACCGAGCGCACCGCGGCCGACATCATGCAGCGAATCAACCTCTTCCAAAAGGAATGGGTGAACTACACCGGCGCCGTTGAGGCCGTGGAGACCAAATTCAAGGCGCTCACGGATGCCATTGAATCCATCAATGTGGACGGCACCCGCTACAAGAAACTGAACGTCCAGGTACGTGAAATTGAGAAAATCCGCAAGAAACAGGGCGTTTCTGAGCTGAATTCAGCTGAGATTCTGGAACTTGAATCCGGTGACGAGGACTGACTTCTCAAAAAGTCAAGAAAACTAGGGCATTTTTCCACAGGCACGAAAGTGCCGAAAAAGTGTGACGAAAATTTCCCTGCAGAAATCCCCGTTTTTGTTGGCTGAATGGTTTACGGTGGGCTTCATGAAGAAGCGTGACCTCATTCAAGCAGTAGCACTACACACCGGCCTCTCTAACAAAGAGGCTGCCAAGGCCGTCGAAGGAACAATCGACGTGATTCTTGCCAACGTTGCAAAGGGTGAGGTTGTGAACCTCTCTGGTTTTGCAAAGTTTGCAAAGATCAAGCGCCCAGCACGTCAGGGTCGTAACCCAGCCACTGGCGAAACAATCCAGATCAAGGCAAAGACTGTTGCCAAGATCACCGCACTCAAGGGCTTCAAGGACATTGCACTTGGCGTTGCTCCAGCTCCAAAGCTGAACACCAAGCCAATCGTTGCTGCAGCAGCACCTGCAAAGAAGAAGGTTGCTAAGAAGGCAGCACCAGCCAAGAAGAAGGCAGCTCCTGCAAAGAAGGTTGTCAAGAAGGCTGCTCCTAAGAAGACTGTGAAGAAGGCAGCGAAGAAGCGCTAAACCTTCTGCGGTGTTCGCACCGACTGAACGTAGAAATCCCGTCGTCACGAAAGTGGCGGCGGGATTTCTTTTTGTGTGCGGATTCATTGATGCATGAGCACAGCACTAGCGTCTAACGCGTGACAACAACTTCTGGTCCCGTCATCGGCTTCATTGGTACTGGCCATATCGCCACGTTTCATTCGAAGATGTTGAAAATCAGTGGCGTGCCCATGGTGCGCGGTGGTTGCTTCGATATTGATAGGTCCCGAAGTGAGGCATTCGCAAAGGCCTCAGGCAGCACAGCAATGAATTCAGAACAAGAAGTCATTGATTCCAGCGATGCCGTGTACATCTGTACGTGGACCAGCGAGCATGAGCGCTTGGTCAACATGTGTATTACCGCCGGTAAACCTTTCTTTTGCGAGAAGCCTCTCTCCATTGACTTTGCGCATGCGCAGGCAATGAACAATGCAGCCGCAACTTCAAGCCTTGTTCATCAATGCGGACTTATCTTGCGGCGTTCGCCCGCATATTTGTGGGCACGCGAATTGATCACCGATGCAAAGGCCGGCGCTGTGATGTCGGTGGTGTTCCGCGATGACCAATTCATCCCCATTCAGGGCCACTACAAGTCAACCTGGCGAGGCGACGTGGAAAAGGCCGGAGCGGGCACATTGCTGGAACACAGCATTCACGATGTGGATATGTTGCGATTTCTGATTGGAGATGTGCAATCGGTCAGCGCGCGCGCCACATATAAGCACGGCATTGAAGGCATAGAAGATTGCGTCGCAGCGTCGGTGCAATTTGCCAACGGCGCCGTGGGAACGCTCACCACAATTTGGCACGACAATCTCTCACGACCCAGCTTGCGTCATGTTGAGGTGTTCTGCGAGAACCGCACCGTCATCATTGCGGGCGATGACTGGTTTGGCCCGGTCACGTGGAGCGATGCCGATGGCACCACTGGCTCGTTGGAGGGCGCAGAACTCACCGAGCGAACCGCTCCCCTTGCGTGGAAGAATGCGAATCCAGACGGTGCGTTTGTGCAATGCGTGGTGGACAACGAACCTGGTTTTCCCAACTTTGAAATTGCGCTAGAGGCACACCGCATTGTGGAGGCCATGTATCGAAGCGCTCGACTCGCGGGCGATTCTGTTGATGTGCAGAGTGTGTCGGCATGAACGAAGTGGTTCACGTTTCGCTGAACGAGGTAATGGATCTCCGAGTTCGCGTGCTTCGCAAGGGCACCCCTGCAATGCATGCCAATTACCCAGAGGATTCTTACCCCGATGCAGTGAATCTAGGAATAAAGCATGAAGGTTCCGTCATCGCTACCTCTACGTGGTTCTCCAAAGAATGCCCACTGCGACCAGGCGTTGCTGCCGTGCAACTAAAAGGGATGGCAGTGGATGACATTCT
>JALQYL010000108.1 GCA_023254135.1 Ilumatobacteraceae bacterium
GAGATTCGTGATGTGAATGCAGGCGGCGTTCCGTGTCGTTTGTATCGCCCAAGTGCCGACTCCAACCTTGGCTTGCTGGTGTACTACCACGGTGGTGGTTGGGTGATTGGCAACCTTGATTCACACGATGCCATCTGTCGCTCACTTGCCAACCGCATGGGACACGCAGTGCTCAGCGTTGACTACCGCCTTGCACCAGAGCACGTATGGCCAGCCGCAGCGGAAGACGCGTTGTGCTCATTGCGTTGGGCATATGAGAACGCTGCAGAACTGGGCATCAACCCCGATCGCATTGCAGTGGGCGGCGACAGTGCCGGCGGCAACCTTGCAGCAATTGTTGCGCAACAGCGTCCGGTTCCACTTGTTTTCCAAATGCTCATCTACCCTGCCACCGACATGACTGCTTCGTTCCCTTCACACGACGAAAACGCCGCAGGTCCGGTTCTCACCAAGCAGGCAATGGATTGGTTCATTGGCCACTACATGCCTGCAGACGCAGACAAGCGTGACCCGTTGGCGTCGCCATTGTTCTCGGATGATTCACTCATCAAGGGCGCGCCACCAGCACTCATCATCACGGCGCAGTACGACCCTCTGCGCGACGAAGGCGAGGCATACGGTCGCAAGTTGATTGAGAACGGAGTGACGGCAAGCGTTGTCCGTTTCAACGGCCAGTTCCACAGCTTCTTCGGCATGCACCAACTCATGGACGATGCCGACGCAGCGCACACCATGGCCGCTGCAGCCACCGCAAAAGCGCTCAGCGCGTAATTACTTCTCGCGCGCGGGCAAATACCGCATCGATCATTGGTTCGGTGAGTTTGCCTGTGAACGTGTTCTGTTGGCTGGGGTGGAAGGAACACACAATCATCGTTCCGTCGGGTGCCACCACTTCCACTCCGTGTCCAAACTTGGGGCGAGGCTTCACACCCCACTCTTTGCACACGGCCTCGTAGGCAAAACTGCCGAGACACACCACGACGCGCACGTTCTTCAACAGCGCGCGTTCGCGCTGAAGATAGGTGACGCACGTATCGCGTTCCACGTTGGTGGGTTTGTTGTCGGGTGGTGCACAACGCACCGCTGACGACACCCATGCACCCGTGAGCTGCAACCCATCGTCGGCCCCCACACTCTCGGCCTGCGTGGCAAAACCTGCTTTGTGCATGGCGCGATACAACCAGTCACCGCTGCGATCACCGGTGAACATGCGCCCCGTTCTGTTTGCGCCGTGCGCGGCAGGTGCAAGACCCATCACCCAGAGTCCAGCTTTCGCATCTCCAAAACCAGGAACACCTTTGCCCCAATATTCCTGGTCCTTGAACGATGCACGTTTGTCTCGCGCTACTGACTCCCGCCACTCCACCAATCGAGGACATGCAGTACAGGCTGTGATGTCATCGCAAATACGCTTCAGTGAATCCATGATCTACTTCTTTGCGTCGTGAGCAAGAACCTTCAGCAATTCGCCGATGCGATGGTGCCGTTCGGCCGGGTGTCGTAAAGGCAGATCACGTCGCACGGTGTATTCGTTACGGCGGCCCACTTTCTTCACCTTTAGATATCCCGCCTCTTCCAGATCTGCCACTATGCGGTGGGCTGCTCGCTCAGTGATACCTACTTCTTCCGCAATGTCTCGAAGGCGGATCTCGGGTTCCGAGGCAATGGCGAGCAGAACATGAGCGTGGTTCGTGAGGAACGTCCAGGTGACCTCGGGCTCAGACTTCATGTCCATATTGTGGCATATTTCTTGATATTTGATACATGAAAGATTTTTCATGTATTGTGCATCATATGAACTCGCTGAATCTCGCCATCGAAAACCTCACCTCACCCCCCGTTCTGGCCTTTGTCCTGGGCGCACTCGCAGTGGTGGTGAGAAGTGATCTGAGACTCCCCGACCCCATCCACACATGGATCTCCACGTATCTACTGCTGGCAATTGGCTTGAAGGGCGGCCACGCCCTGCGTGACACAGACCTGGCAAGTGTGAGTGGTCCGGCGGCACTCACCATTGCATTCGGCATCGCAATTCCGGTGGCCATCTTTTTCGTCACATCACGCATGTTGCGGCTAACGGCCGAGGATGCGGGTTCCATAGCTGCGCACTACGGCTCAGTCTCTGTGGTCACATTCACTGCAGCAATGATCTTCGCTGCAGAGGCGAACTTCATTGCCGAACCATTCATGACTTCACTCGTGGCAATTCTCGAAATTCCTGGAATCGTTGTGGCACTCGTACTCGCCAGCATGAAGAGTGACGGCGTGCAGTGGCGAACAGCGGTGCACGAAGTGCTCACCGGACGAAGCGTGTTGCTTCTTGTCGGTGGTTTGGTGATGGGCTTCGTGAGCAGTGCAAATTCGTTCGCGCGAGTAGAGCCTTTCTTCGTGGGCATGTTCTCCGGTTTGCTCACGTTGTTCCTGCTCGACATGGGCGCCACAGTTGCCAATCGCTTCAAGACAAGCGGACGTATTCCGCTTCGCCTCACGGTGTTTGCAATCGTGTCGCCCGTCGTCACTGGTTCCATTGGCATCCTCGCAGCGCACGCCATTGGCTTGTCAGTCGGTGGTGCCGCTGTGTTCGGAATCATGGTGGCGAGCGCGTCATACATCGCTGCGCCAGCCGCAGTACGTATCGCGCTGCCTCAGGCCGACTCCGGCCTCTCTCTGGGTCTTGCTCTTGGTGTCACATTCCCCTTCAACTTGATTGTGGGAATTCCGATGGCATTTTCGTTCTCTCGATTCATTGGAGGCTGAGCCGAACGGAACAGTAGGTTGAATGGCAATGGCAACTGCAAAGAAAACTGCTCATCCATCGTCCACGCTCATCTTGCTGGTGCGGCACGGACAAACACCCACCACGGGCAAGGTGCTACCTGGTCGGGCCACCGGTTTGCACCTGGCCGAGGCCGGCGTGTCGCAGGCACACGCGGTTGCAGAGCGCATTGCGGAGCTGCCACGCGTCGATGCCATCTATGCGTCGCCACTCGAACGTGCACGCGAAACAGCGGCACCCATTGCAAAGGCGCTGAAGCAACGCGTGAAGATCAACAAAGGTCTTCTTGAATGCGACTTCGGCGACTGGACAGGTGCCGAACTCGGCAAGCTCATGAAGTTGCCCGAGTGGAACACCGTGCAACGCGCACCCAGCACCTTCCGCTTCCCTCACGGGGAATCGTTCACCGAGATGCAGACGCGCATGGTCTCCACCCTCGACTCCATTCGTGCGGCTCATCCGGGTCAAGTGGTGGTGTGTGTGTCGCACGCCGACCCCATCAAGGCCGCCGTTGCCCACGCCATGGGCACACACCTCGATCTCTTCCAACGCATTGTCATTGGCACGTGTTCGGTGAGCGCCATTGCATACTCCTCCCATGGCCCCACTGTCCTCACGGTGAACTCCACGGGTGGTTCACTGGCCGACCTTCGTCCATCCTGAAACCTCTGTCAGACTGGTAGTCACATGGCTTCATATTTCGACTTCGAAAATGCAGACGCATTCGCCACCGGTGCCATCGGGCGCCCTGGCAACCGCACCTTCTACGTGCAAGTACGTGCGGATAACCGAGTGATTTCGGTGAAGTGCGAAAAAGGACAGGTGGCCGCCATGGCCGAATACTTGCGCGGCATGTTGGCCGACATGCCCGACACTGGTTCCGCGGTCGATAATTCCACTGCCACATTGCAGAGCCCTGTGGAGCAGAGTTTCGTATTGGGTTCGGTGGGTCTCGGCGTTGACCGCCCGAACATGCGCATGGTGGTACAGCTAGAAGAAATGGTTCTTGTCGATGAGGACGAGGAAGAGATCTTCGACCTGCTTGATGATGACGACGAGGACGTGGATGCGTCGGTGGTTCGCGTGCTGCTCACACCAGAGCAAGCTCGTGCCTTCTGTGACACCGCCGACCTTTTTGTGAACGCTGGTCGTGCCATCTGCAAATGGTGCTCAGCTCCTGTTGATCCCGCAGGTCACGCCTGCCCCAAGTTCAACTAGAGAAATTCAACCGATGCCACACGATCCCGAGGTTGTAGAGACGCTCACCTCGGGTGAAATAGAAATCGTCGGCCGCATGCCCAACAGCAGCAACGCCACGTTCTTCGTGGTGGTGGGTGGCGAGGAAAGTGGCGTGCATGGCATCTACAAACCGCTCGCCGGTGAACGCCCGTTGTGGGATTTTCCCGAGGGTCTCTACAAGCGCGAAATTGCAGCGTACGAATTGAGCGAAGCGCTCGGATACCACATTGTTCCGCCCACCGTGTACCGCGATGGTCCCGCTGGTGAAGGGTCATTACAACTCTTTGTGGAGTACGACCACACCGAACATTACTTTCATCTTCTCGAACAACGTCCGGACACGCACAGTCAACTACGCACCATGACCGTGTTCGATGTGGTGGCCAACAACACCGACCGTAAAGGCGGACATGTGCTGCTCGATGCAGACGGACACGTGTGGGGCATTGACCATGGCGTGTGCTTCAGTGCCGACTTCAAACTGCGCACCGTGATGTGGGACTTTGCCGGCGAAGACATCGCAGATGAACTTCTCGCACCGTTGGAGGTCCTCATGGAAGACCTCCCTGCCGTTTTCCATCAATTGCTG
>JALQYL010000109.1 GCA_023254135.1 Ilumatobacteraceae bacterium
CACCTTCCACGGCCAGTGCCCCTCTTCGAGTGCCAGCAATGATCCATTGTGAGGAAGCACGTGGGTGTTGCCCGTTCCTCGACCCAATTCAGGCGTCGATTCATACGGAGCGTTGCGTGCACGCGCAACGTTGGGAGTATTCACATATTGGTTGCGATACCACTCGGCTTTTCCGTCGCGAATACGTACGCCGTGCAACATGCCGTCGCCATAGAACCAATGAGGCGAGGTGCCCGACGCCGGGTTGGGACCCGTGCGCACATACAAGCCATCGAGTTCCGGCGGAATCACTCCATCGACACGGAGATCCGTGCTGGTCATCTCCACCTGCATGGGTTCCCAGTTGCCGCGCAAATGCCATGGCGGGTGGGCGGCGTCTTCAACAGATTCCAAGCGACTCATGTTGGGATACTAATTCAGCAAATAATGGCCGAATTTCTGCGACGAGTTGTGTGGCGCCCCCGGCAGGAATCGAACCTGCGACCTGCGGATTAGAAGTCCGTTGCTCTATCCGACTGAGCTACAGGGGCAATGGGAGAAATTCTACCGAGTGATTACAGGGGCCTATTGAGTAACAGACCGCGCAGGAACGAGAGTGCGGTAATCACGCTCATTTGACGCATCTGATCGCGTTGACCCGGAAGCATGGCGGTGGTGCTGGCAGTGCTGCCATCGGGAAACGCGACGCCGATGCACAGCGTGCCCACGGGTTGTCCGTCTTGTTCGTCGGGCCCGGCAACACCGGTGAGTGCGAGTGCCACGTCTGCGTTGAGCACTTCTTGTGCGCCGATGGCCATTTGAATGGCAGCCTTCTCGCTCACCACGGGACCCAGGTCAACATCGAGCAGTTCGTACTTCACATCGCTGGCGTACGAGATAATGCCGCCGCGAAATGTTTTTGAAACGCCTGGTACTGCAGTGATGCGACCTCCCACCAGTCCGCCTGTGACGGACTCTGCAACGGCGAATGACCAGCCGCGTTGCGCGATGAGGTCGAGCACCACCGATTCCATGGTGTCCGTGTCAACGCCAAACACGTTGGTGCCCACAATGTCTCGCACACGTTGTTCCCATGTGGCGAGCAGAGCATGCGCTTCTTGTTGCGTCGGCGCTTTCGCCGTGAGACGAACCTTGATGCCTTCCCATCCACTGGCGAGGAACGCGAGAGTGGGGTTCTGCAGTTCTTCCAGCTCTTCGATGATGGGGTCGAGCTTCTCGTTGAGACCGCTTTCGCTGTCACCCCATGTGCGCAGAACGCGACTAGCGATGACGGCCGCTTCCCCACTGCGCTGCAAAAGGTCGGGTAATACAGCGCGTGCGAGCATGTCGTACATTTCGTGCGGCACACCAGGCACCGCGTACATCACTTTGTTTCCCACGGGGCAAATGAGCCCAGGTGCGGTACCGCGTGTTTGTGGGATCACTGTTGCGCCTGCGGGAACCTGCGCTTGACGCATGTTGTTGGCGGCCATCACGCGATTGCGCTTGGCGAAGAGTTCACGAATCACTTCGGCAACCTCTTCGTTGTGTTCGAGTGGCACGTTCATGATCTGTGCGAGGGCATCGCGAGTGAGATCGTCGTGCGTGGGCCCAAGACCGCCGCAGATGATGACGGCATCTGCGTCTTGTAGTGCCAACGTGATGGCGGCAACGACGCGTTCGAGGTTGTCGCCCACCTTGAGTTGAAGATGCGACGCAATGCCAGTAGCGGCTAGTTGTTCACCAATGTAGGAAGAGTTGGTGTCAACGATTTGGCCAAGCAACAACTCGGTACCCACGGCCACCACATTGCATTTCATGGGTTCAAGCCTTGCACGGTTCTATTGATTCTGCCAGCGGTGGTAGGAGTAGTACGCAGAGACAAGCAGCATGCCGGCGACAAGCGTGGCCGATGCAGAGAGCATGTGGTATCCCACTGCTTTGCGAATGAATCCGCTGGAGAGGCCGGCAAGACCGCCACAAAAACTCATCATGAGGTCTGCAGAACCTTGCACGGTGACTCGCTTGTCGGCAGGCACGGATTCCAGCAACATGGCGGAGCCGCCGATGAGTCCGAAGTTCCAACCGATGCCCAGTAGCCATAGTGCGGGAAACAACATGAGAGCTGCCTCCCCACTGAGCGACGACATGATCGTGGCGAGCACGAGAAGGACCGAACCCACCAGCACCGTTTTGGTGGTGCCCTTCTTGTCGGCGTGGCGGCCGACCAATGGGCTGAATGCGTACATGCCGGCAATATGCAGCGACACCACGTATTGACTCAGCGTTTCGTGACCGTGCAGTTTCATGTGCACGGGCGTCATTGTCATTACTGCCACCATGGTGACCTGCGAGACGACCATGGAAGCCAAGGCGAGTTTGCCCTTTGCCGTTGCCACCACAACGGCCAGAGCCTGCGGAATGCTGGGCAATCTGGCATCGGCACGCAACACGATGCCGCCCGATACCACCAGCGGGTCGGGACGTAGGCGCAGTGCCGTGTTCAGGAATGCGAGGAACAACACGGATGCAGACAGCACCCATGGTCCGGTGTATTTGTGCCAGCCGAACCAATCTTGTCCTGCGGCTTCTGCAGGCGAAATGAGCAGTGGTCCGAACACGGCGCCGAAAGTTGATGCGAACACGATGCGACTCATCGCCTGAGCACGGTGGTCGGGTTCTGCAAGGTCTGTGGCGGCGTATCGCGCAAGAAGGTTCGAGGCTTGACCGTTTCCGAAGAGGAACAGTCCAATGAGGAATAACCACAACACGCTGTGCTGTGCACCAACGGCAGCGATGAGTGCGCCGCAAGTGGCAAGGATGTAACCCAGCTGCAAGCCGGGTCGCCGTCCGCGGCGCATCATGAGGCGGGACAACACCTGTGCCATGAAGGCCGTGCCAATAGTGACGGTGGCGGTGGCTATGCCGCCCCACGGAGTCTTTTGACCCAGGATGTCCTGCACCACGTATGCACCCACGGTGACGGCAGAAGCGAGTGCGGCTGCACCGATGATTTGGCCTGAGGTGAGAATGCGCAAGGTCTTGCGCTGCAGTATCGCTCGTTCTTCCGCGGTGAGCATGTGGCTCATGTGCGTTGAATTGCTTTGACGGCGTACTGACCTGCACTGATGAGTGTGAGCCCTACTGCAATCCACAGACACACTGTAAAAGTCCACGTTGCGTCACGCACGGTGAGAGGGGCCAAGGCAAAACCAACGGCCCATTGCTGCATGAAGGTTTTCACTTTGGCAAGTTTGCTGGCGGGCATACTGCCACCCTTTGACGCATAGAACACGCGATACAAACTGATACCTATTTCGCGCGCCGCAATGATGACCACGGGTAGCAACCAGAACACATTGCGGCTCACCAAGGTGAACATTGCTCCGAGCACAAGAATCTTGTCGGCCAATGGGTCGAGGAAAGCACCGCTACGTGTGATGCCATGACGGCGTGCGAGATAACCGTCGAAGCCATCACTGCTGCAGAGCAGGATCCACACGGCAAGTGCTGCCCATGAACCACGCGTATCGGTGGGAATCATGGCAAAGAGAAATGGTGACGCAAGAACACGCCCCACCGTGACCATGTTGGCCCAGGTGACAATGGCGGTTTCATCAACGGCCATGAGATTCCTCAACAGGAACAGCCGTGATTTCCGGACCCATTGCCTCTTCCACGCGCACCGTGTGGAATCGACCTACTTCCAAGTGTTCGGGGACAAGAACAACTCCGTCGATCTCTGGAGCCTCGCGGAATGAACGCGCAACACCTGGTTCATCAACGAGAACCTCGATGACTTCACCCAACAACGCGTCGCGACGCTCGCCAGTGATTTCATCTTGCAGTTCGCGCAGTTCGGCAATGCGCAAGTTCATGAGGTTCGATTCCACATGGTTTGGCAATGTGAGTGCGTGTGTTCCCTCTTCAGGGCTGAAGGTAAAGAAACCGCACCAGTCAAGTTGGGCTTCTTTCACGAAGTCGAGCAATTGATCGTGGTCTTCCTCTGTTTCACCGGGGTAACCCACAATGAAGTTGCTGCGGAACACGGCGTTGGGCTCAATGGAACGAATGCGATTGATGCGTTCGAGGAAACGATCTTTGTCTCCCCAACGACGCATGCGACGCAGGTGCTCCTTGCTCACATGCTGCAACGAGAGGTCGAAGTACGGAACGCCCGTTTCCAAAATGGCATCGATGAGTTCGTCACTGAGATCGCTGGGGTACAGATACAACAGACGCACCCAGTCGGCCATGCTGCTGACTTGGCGCACCAGGTTCACAATGGAGCCGGCGCCCAATTCCTCGGGGCGGTCCTTGCCGTAGCTGGCGAGGTCTTGCGCCACCAGCACCACTTCGCGCACGCCTACTTGTTGCACTTCATCGAGAATGGATTGCACGTCGCGGCTGCGTTGTGGTCCGCGGAAACTTGGAATGGCACAGAAGCCGCAGTTGCGGTCGCAGCCTTCAGCAATTTTTACGTACGCCCAAGGCGCCGCCGACTTGGGGCGAGGCAAGTTGAGAAGGTCGAACGACGGAACATCGCCCGACACTTTGAGCGGCTTGCGTCCCAATTGAATGGGAACACCGAAGCCAGCAATTTGATCAACCTCGGGGTAT
>JALQYL010000010.1 GCA_023254135.1 Ilumatobacteraceae bacterium
CAGCAGCACGCAAGGTTGTTTCGTCTGCCGGTCCACGTGCAGCTGCTCCTGAAGTAGTGGAAGAAGTAGCACCACTCGTGAAGCCTGCTGATCCTGAGTTCGAGCGCTTGCTCGAAGAGGAAGAGGCGATCGAGCGTCGCATGCACGATTCGCATGAGACACCGAAGCTCCGTGGGGAGGACTAATCATGTTGATGCCTCGTAAGGTCAAGCACCGTAAGCAACAGCGTGGTCGTATGACCGGCGCATCCAAGGGCGGCAACGCACTTGCATTCGGCGAGTACGGCATTCAGGCTCTCGAGCCAGGCTGGATCACAGCTCGTCAGATCGAAGCTGCACGTATTGCCATGACACGTCACATCAAGCGTGGTGGCAAGGTGTGGATCAACATCTTCCCTGACAAGCCTGTTACGAAGAAGCCTGCCGAAACCCGCATGGGTTCGGGCAAGGGCAACCCAGAGTTCTGGGTGGCCGTTGTAAAGCCAGGTCGCATTCTCTTCGAATTGTCCTACCCATCCGAGGAAACTGCTCGCGCTGCTCTTGAGCGCGCCGTGCAGAAACTCCCCATCAAGGCTCGCGTCATTTCACGTGACGAGCCCATCTGATTCGAAGGATTAGAAAATGGCACGTTCAATTTCCGAACTTCGTGACATGGATCTCGCAGCCCTCGTGGCCGAGCTCCGTGCATGCAAGCAAGAAGCACTCAATCTGCGATTCCGCAACGCAACCGGTCAGCTCGACGCACATAGCGAGTTGAAGAAGGTTCGTCGTCAGATCGCTCGTATCAACACCCTTATTCGTCAGCGCGAAATTGTCGCCGCTGAGGCAGCTGGGAAGTGAGTAGTCACATGACAGTAGAAACCACCACCGAAGAGCGCAACTCACGCAAGATCCGCGAAGGTCTCGTCGTCTCCAACAAGATGAACCAGACAGTCGTTATCGCGGTCATCGAGCGCGTGCGCCATGCAAAGTACGACAAGTTCGTTCTTCGCACAAAGAAGCTCTACGCACACGACGCAGCCAACGATGCAAACGTTGGCGACCGCGTACGCGTAATGGAAACCCGTCCGATGTCAAAGCTCAAGCGCTGGCGCATCGTTGAAATCTTGGAGCGTGCAAAGTGATTCAGCAAGAGTCCCGTCTCCGCGTTGCAGACAACAGCGGTGCAAAAGAAGTACTCGTCATCAAGGTTCTCGGTGGAACGCGTCGTCGTTACGCATCCATCGGTGATGTCTTCATTGCAACGGTCAAGGATGCAATTCCTGGCGCAGCAGTGAAGAAGGGTGAAGTTGTTCGTTGCGTTGTTGTGCGCGTCAAGAAGGAAAAGCGTCGTCCAGACGGCAGCTACATCCGTTTCGACGAGAACGCAGCAGTGCTCATCAAAGAAGACCTCACACCACGTGGCACCCGTATTTTCGGACCAGTGGGCCGTGAGCTCCGCGACAAGAAGTTCATGCGAATTGTTTCGCTTGCACCGGAGGTGCTCTAACCATGAAGTTCAAGAAGGGCGACACCGTCCAGATCATCACTGGCAAAGAAGCCGGTAGCCAGGGCGAAATCATTCAGGTTTTGCCAAAGGCGAACAAGGTCGTGATTGAAGGCCGCAACATTGCAAAGCGCCACACCAAGGCTCGCAGCGCAACACAAGGTTCAGAGATCATTGAAAAGCCAATGCCAATCGATGCATCCAACGTGATGCTCGTTGTCAAGGGCAAGCCAACTCGCATTGGCTACAAGATCAAGGCAGACGGCACCAAGGTGCGCGTTGCAAAGAAGTCAGGAGAGGAAGTCTGATGACAACCGCAACCACTCCACGTCTCAAGGCTCGCTACGAAGCTGAAATCAAGCAAGCGCTCATGGCGCAGCTTGGTCTCACCAACGTGATGCAAGTTCCCAAGCTTGAGAAGATCGTGATCAACATGGGTGTTGGCCGTGCAACACAGCAGCCTTCGCTGCTCGATGGTGCAGTTGCCGACCTCACAAAGATCGCCGGTCAGAAGCCCATCGTCACCAAGTCACGTGACTCCATCGCAAGCTTCAAGCTTCGCGAAAACCAAGCAATTGGTTGCAAGGTGACACTCCGTGGTGACCGCATGTGGGAGTTCTACGACCGCTTGTTGTCCATCGCGATTCCTCGTATTCGTGACTTCCGTGGACTTCCTGCCCACTCATGGGACGGACGTGGCAACTACACGTTCGGTCTCAACGAGCAGACAATGTTCCCTGAAATTGATTACGACAAGATCGATTCCCCACAAGGAATGGACATCACAATCGTGACAACAGCAACGTCCGATGCACAAGGTCGTGCATTGCTCGATGCATTCGGTTTCCCATTCAAGCGCGGCAACGAAGGCGGAGCTCCCGCCAAGAAGAAGCCCAAGGGTCGCGGTCCTGTCCGTGGCAAGAAGAAGTAGTCAGGTAAAGAACCATGGCAAAGCAATCAATGATCAACAAGGCAAACGCCAAGCCCAAGTTCAAGGTTCGTGCGTACACACGTTGCCGCAAGTGCGGCCGTGCACGTTCGGTGTACCGCAAGTTCGGTTTGTGCCGCGTATGTCTCCGAGAGATGGCTCATGCAGGAGAAATTCCTGGCGTGACCAAGGCGAGCTGGTGAGGTAACCAACATGATGACTGATCCCATCGCCGACATGCTCACACGTATCCGCAACGCGAACACCGCGTTGAAGGAAACCGTTGTGATGCCATCATCGAAGCAAAAAGTTGCACTCGCTGAAGTATTGAAGAAGGAGGGCTACATCGATGATTTCACCGTTGCTCCTTCAACAAAGGGTCCCGGCAACCAGCTGACCATTCAGATGAAGTACTCCATCGACCGTCACCGCACCATCAGCGGACTCACACGTGTGTCCACTCCTGGTCTGCGCGTGTATCGCAACTCCAAGGAAGTCCCACGCGTGTTGGGTGGCCTTGGTGTCGCAGTTCTGTCCACCAGCCAAGGGCTCCTCACCGATCGTGAAGCGCGCAAGCGCAAGGTCGGCGGCGAAGTTCTGTGCTTCGTGTGGTGACCCCGGGACGAAAGTAGGAAACGAACATGTCACGTATCGGCAAAGCCCCCATCACCGTTCCATCGGGTGTCGAAGTCACCATCTCTGGTCGCAACGTCACCGTGAAGGGTCCTAAGGGAACTCTCTCTCGCGATATTCCTGGCGACATCATTGTGCGCCAGGAAGAAAACACCATCTTGGTGGAGCGTCCAAACGACGAGCGCCAAAACCGTTCACTCCACGGCCTCTCACGCACACTCGTGAGCAACATGGTCATTGGAGTCACCGATGGTTTCGCCAAGGAACTTGAAATTGTTGGCGTTGGTTACCGCGCCGAAGCAGCAGGTTCCGACCTGCGCCTCGCACTCGGTTTCTCACACCCCGTCATGGTGCCTGCACCTGCCGGTATTTCTTTTGAAATTCCAGTGCAGACCCGCGTCATCGTGAAGGGCATCGACAAAGAACTCGTCGGACAGGTTGCGGCCAACATCCGCGCTATCCGTAAGCCAGAGCCTTACAAGGGCAAGGGTGTGCGTTACCTCGGTGAGCACATCGTCCGCAAAGCCGGCAAGACCGGCAAGAAGTGATTCGGTAGTTAAGGAACTCACATGCCAAACATCGCAAAGATTCGTCGCGAGTCACGCCTTCGTCGTCACCGTCGCGTTCGTAAGAAGATCCACGGAACAGCAGAGCGTCCACGTCTCGCTGTGCACCGCACAAACAAACACTTCAACATGCAGCTCATCAATGATGACCTCGGTCTCACGATTGCTGCAGCATCATCGGTGGAAGCCGACATGCGCAAGGCAAGCGGTGCAACAGTTGCCGCTGCCACACAAGTAGGCACATTGATCGCACAGCGCGCCAAGGCTGCAGGTGTCAACTCGGTCGTTTTCGACCGCGGTGGCTACGCATACCACGGTCGCGTTGCAGCAGCGGCCCAAGCCGCACGTGACGCAGGATTGGAATTCTGATGAGCAACTTCAACAACTCATTTTCAACAGCAGCCCCAGAGCCAGGTGCGCTCCGTGAATCACGTGTGATTCACATCAACCGCGTGGCCAAGGTTGTGAAGGGTGGACGTCGTTTCTCGTTCACCGCACTCGTGGTTGTCGGTGACGGCAATGGTCGCGTTGGTCTTGGTTACGGAAAGGCAAAGGAAGTTCCTTTGGCAATCCAAAAGGGAACCGAAGAAGCAAAGCGCAACTTGTTCGATGTAGCACTTGCTGGTTCCACCGTTACTCACCCCATCCTCGGTATCTCCGGTGCAGGTCGCGTGCTCTTGAAGCCCGCTTCTCCTGGTACTGGTGTTATCGCCGGTGGTGCAGCTCGCATCATTCTTGAAGAGGCTGGCGTGCACGACGTGCTTGCAAAGTCCCTTGGTTCAGCAAATGCAATCAACGTTGCACGCGCCACCATTGAAGGCCTGCGTCAATTGCAGCGCCCCGACGAAGTTGCAAAGCGCCGCGGCATTCCTGCCGACTCATTCGTGCCCAAGGGCATGTTGAAGGCATACACCGATCGTAAGAATGCGATCGCTGCCGGAGAGGCTCACTAATCATGGCTACCACCATCACAGTCACACTCAAGCGTTCGAAGATCGGCGCAAAGCCAAAGTCACGCGGCACACTGCGCGCACTTGGCCTCAGCAAGATTGGTGATACCAACACCCTTCCCGATCGTCCAGAGATTCGCGGCATGATTGCTCGCGTTCCTCACCTCATTGAAGTTCAGGAGAACAACTGATCATGCGCGTAGACGAACTCGCACCAGCACCAGGCGCCGTTAAGCGCAAGAAGCGCGTTGGCCGTGGTATCGGCGGTAAGGGCGGCAAGACCGCAGGTGCCGGTACAAAGGGTCAGCAGTCACGTGGTCGTGGCAAGGTCGCTCGCGGTTTCGAAGGTGGACAGATGCCCCTCAAGCAGCGCGTGCCAAAGCTGAAGGGTTTCAACAACCCATTCCGCGTTGAGTACTACGCCGTCAACCTCGACGCCATCAACGAACTTGGCTTGTCCGAAGTGAACCCTGAAATCCTCGTGGAAAAGGGCGCCGCTCACAAGGGAACCTTCATCAAGGTTCTCGGCCGTGGCGAAATCAAGATTGCTGTCAAGGTGTCGGCACATGCTGTGTCGAAGACCGCAGAGCAGGCAATCGTGGCAGCCGGTGGCTCCGTGACAATCTTGCCGCTTCCGTTCAAGGTTCGTCCCGCAGCCAAGGGCAACCAATTCACCAACCGCTAACCACGATTAGTTTCTACTAATTCGTCGGCGACAAGGAGTTCCACGTGTTCTCAAACCTGAAGAACATCTTCAAGGTCGAGGATCTGCGCAAGAAGTTGTTCTTCACGCTTGCCATGATCATGGTGTATCGATTCGGTGCATCACTTCGCGTCCCAGGTATCGATTCGGGTGCAGTCGCGCAATTGCGTGAAGCTGCCAAGTCGCAGGGTGCACTCGGCTTCCTCAACTTGTTCTCAGGTGGAGCATTCGGTTCGTTCTCCATTTTCGCGCTCGGCATCATGCCGTACATCACCTCCAGCATCATCATGCAGGTGTTGAATGTTGTGATTCCCAAGTTGCAAGAGTGGCAAGAAATGGGTGCTGTTGGTCAGCGCAAGATCACACAGTGGACTCGCTACGTTGCTATCGCCATCGCGTTGTTGCAGGGTTCTGGCCTCACCTTCATCTTTGGTCAGGGCAAGGGTTCAGCATTCTTCGGTGCAGCCGCCAAGGCCCCCGATGTTGTGTTGCTCGATCCATTCATGCCACGTGCACTTCTTGTGATCCCGTCACTTGTTGCGGGCACCGCACTGCTCATGTGGGTGGGAGAACTCATCAGCCAACGCGGAATTTCGAATGGCATGTCCGTTCTCATTTTCGCTTCGGTTGTGTCCGGTTTGCCCTACAACTACTACTCAATTCTGCAGAGCAAGAAGTTCATCGTGTTCGCATTGTTGGTGCTGGTTTCATTGGGAATCTTGGCCGCCGTTGTTCGTGTTGAACTCGGACAACGTCGCATTCCGGTGCAATTTGCGAAGCGCGTTGTGGGTCGTCGTATGACAGGTGGACAAAGCACCTACATTCCACTCAAGGTCAACCAGGCCGGCGTCGTGCCCATCATTTTCGCTTCATCTGTGTTGTTGCTTCCCGTTCTCATGTCGAACGTGCTGGGTAGCGCAGAAGGTTGGCGTGGTTCCATCGCTGGCTTCGTGAACGACTACTTGGTGAACAGCCAGAACATGGTGTACATCACCAGCTTCTTCTTGCTCATCGTTGCATTCGCGTACTTCTACAACTCCATCGCGTTCGACCCCATCCGTCAGGCCGACCAATTGCGTAAGCAAGGCGGATTCATTCCTGGTATTCGCCCCGGACCACAAACCGAGCGTTACCTTGCAAAGGCCGTGAACCGCATCACGTTGCCCGGCGCCTTGTTCGTTGCGTTCATTGCAATTTTGCCGTACATCATTTTGTGGGTGGGCGATGTGCAGTCGTTCCCATTCGCCGGAACAACCGTGTTGATTGCAGTTGGTGTTGCACTTGAGTTGATGCGCCAAATCGATAGCCAACTCATGCTCCGCAACTACGAGGGTTTCCTCAAGTAACAATGAACCCTGGTGCACGTATGGTGCTATTGGGCCGCCAAGGAGCGGGCAAGGGAACGCAGTGTGTGCGCTTGTCTCGCCATTTCGTGATCCCTCACATTTCCACCGGCGATATGTTGCGTGCCGCCGTGCGTGAAGGAACCGAGCTGGGCAACATGGCCAAGGCCATCATCGATGCTGGCGGCTTAGTAAGCGACGACATCATGATTGGCATCGTGGCTGAGCGCCTTGAAGTGGATGATGCCCGCGACCGCGGCTACATCCTTGATGGCTTTCCTCGCACCGTTGGCCAGGCTGAATCCCTCGATGGCATCACCTCCGAGCGTCCGCTGAACATGGTGATCGACCTCGACGTACCCCGAGAACTGGTTCTTGAGCGCCTGTCTGCTCGTCGCGTCTGCCGCGATTGCGGAGCCAATTTCCAGGCCACCGGCACTGAAACCGGCCAGTGGACCTGTGAGAACTGCGGGGGAGACGTGGTCCAGCGTGACGACGACACCCCCGACGCCATTAATCGCCGTCTGGACCTCTATGAGACCCAGACCCAACCCCTCATTGACTACTACGGCAAAACCGGCCGTTTGGTCACTGTCGACGGGCTTGGCAGCCCCGACGAGGTCTTTGACCGATTGACAAAAGCAATCGAACAAAGGCTCTAACTGCTGCTTGGCGTGTGAGAAATGCGCCGATAGCATTGCCACTCGCCCCTATAGCAATTCTGCTATTGGAGCAACCTGTCCACCCCATACCAAGGAGCCCACTCTGGCCAAGCCAAAGGAAGATGCGATCGTGCTGGAAGGCACGATTCTCGAATCGCTGCCGAACGCAATGTTCCGTGTCGAATTAGAGAACGGCCACAAAGTGCTGGCGCACATCTCAGGAAAGATGCGCATGCACTACATCCGCATTCTTCCTGGCGACAAGGTTCAGGTGGAACTCACCCCATACGACCTCACCCGCGGTCGTATTACATATCGCTTCAAGTGAGATCGCAATGAAAGTACGCCCAAGCGTCAAAAAAATCTGTGAAAAGTGCAAGGTCATTCGTCGTCACGGACGAGTAATGGTCATTTGCGAAAACCCCCGGCACAAGCAGCGCCAGGGCTAAGAGAGCAACGAAGGAACTGTAAAACATGGCACGTATTGCTGGCGTCGACATTCCACGCGAAAAGCGTTTGGAAATTTCGTTGACATACATCTTCGGCATTGGTCGACCAACATCACAGAAGATCTGTGATGCCACTGGCCTCAACCGCAACACCCGCGTTCGCGATCTCACAGAAGACGAAGTGAATCGCATCCGCGCATGGGTTGATCAGAACATCACTGTTGAAGGTGACTTGCGCCGCGACGTGCAGCAAGACATCAAGCGCAAGATCGAAATTGGCTGCTTGCAGGGTGTTCGTCACCGCAAGGGTCTGCCAGTACGTGGTCAGCGCACGCACACAAATGCGCGCACACGTAAGGGTCCGAAGAAGACAGTTGCCAACAAGAAGAAGGCAGTGAGGTAGTAAGCCATGGCTAAGGCACAGGCAGGTGGACGTCGTCCACGTAAGCGCGAGCGTAAGAACGTCACCACTGGCGTTGTTCACATCAAGAGCTCGTTCAACAACACAATCGTTTCCATCACTGATGTTGACGGCAATGTCATTTCATGGGCATCGTCAGGTCAGTTGGGTTTCAAGGGTTCACGCAAGTCAACACCTTTCGCTGCACAGCAAGCTGCAGAAAAGGCCGGCAAGGCAGCCATGGAGCATGGTCTTCGTCGCGTTGAAGTGCATGTGAAGGGACCAGGTTCTGGTCGCGACACCGCATTGCGTTCCATTCAGAATCTCGGTATCGAAGTTTCCGGCATCAAAGACGTCACTCCAGTGCCGCACAACGGTTGCCGCCAGCCAAAGCGTCGTAGGAGCTAATCATGGCCCGTTACACAGGACCAAAGGTGCGCATCTCGCGCCGTTTGAACACGAACATTTTTGAAAACGAAAAGGGCTCAAAGGCTCTTGATCGTCGTCCATTCCCACCAGGTGCACACGGCCGTACTCGTCGTCGCAACGCTGGTTCGGAATACCTCGCTCAGATGCAGGAAAAGCAGAAGGCCAAGTACATCTACGGTGTGCTCGAGCGTCAGTTCCGCCGCACCTATGAAGAAGCAAACCGCCTCGCTGGTCCTACCGGTGAAAACTTGCTTCGTCTTCTCGAGCAGCGTCTTGACAACGTGGTGTTCCGCGCAGGTTGGGCAGCAACTCGCCCACAGGCTCGTCAATTCGTGAACCATGGCCTCATTCAGGTTGATGGCAAGCGCGTTGACATTGCGTCATACCGCGTGAAGCGTGGTCAGGTCATTTCTTTGTCGCCAAAGGCAAAGGAAATGATTCAGATCCAGCACAACATCGACACCCTCGATCGCTCACTTGTGGGTTGGCTCGAAGGTGGAGACAAGCAAGTCACCGTTCGTGATTTGCCACAGCGCGATCACATCGACGTTCCCGTCCGCGAGCAGCTCATCGTTGAGCTTTACTCGAAGTAATCCCCGGTCTTTTTAGGAGAGCATCATGCTTGTTATCCAGCGCCCATCAGTCGAGGCAATCGGCGATGATCACCCAACACGTCAGCGCTTTGCAGTTGGCCCACTTGAGCCCGGTTTCGGTCACACAATTGGCAACTCGCTTCGTCGCACACTTCTTTCTTCCATTCCAGGTGCAGCAATCACCACAGTGAAGTTCGACGGTGTTGAGCACGAGTTCACCACTATCGCCGGCATGACAGAAGACGTCACCGAGTTCATCATGAACTTGAAGGACGTTGTTGTTCTTTCCACCAGCGATGAACCAGTCGTTCTTCGTCTTGATGTGAAGGGTCCCATGACTCTCACTGCAGGTGACATTCCAACGAATGCCGAAGTGGAAATCCTCAACCCTTCATTGCACCTTGCAACATTGAATGCCGGTGCACAACTTGCACTCGACATCACCATCGAGCGTGGCCGCGGTTACTTGTCCACCGACCGCGATGCAGAGTCACGTGTCATTGGTGTTATTCCCATCGACGCAATCTTCTCGCCAGTACGTCGCGTCATGTTCGATGTAGAGCCAACTCGCGTTGCGCAAAGCACCAACTACGACCGTCTCGTTCTCGACATTGAAACCGATGGTTCCATCTCGCCACGTGAGTCGCTTGCTTCGGCAGCATCAACCTTGCGTTCGCTCGTTGATCTCATCGCAACATTGTCAGAAGAGCCACAAGCACTTGAGCTCAGCGAGCCCATCGGTGCAAATGTTGGCGTACCCGACCTCGATCTTCCTATCGAAGATCTCGATTTGTCAGAGCGCCCACGCAACTGCCTCAAGCGCGGACAGATCAACACCATTGGTGAACTTCTCTTGAAGAGCACCGATGACCTTTTGAACATCACCAACTTCGGTCAGAAGAGCCTGGATGAAATCATCCAGAAGCTCGACGAGCGCGGCCTCACACTGCGCGCGTAAGGAACAAGGAGCACCACAATGGCAACACCACGTCGCGCACCACGCTTCGGCGGCAGCGCAGCGCACCAGCGCCTGCTCATGGCAAACATGGCAGCATCGCTGTTCGCTGCAGAGGGCATCACAACAACCGAGGCCAAGGCCAAGGCATTGCGCCCTATCGCAGAGAAGCTCATCACCAAGGCAAAGAAAGCCCAAGAAGATTCACCAATGCGCGTACACCGCATTCGTCAAATTCAGGGTTACCTCGGTGACAAGGAAATGACCAACAAGCTTGTGAACGAAGTTGCGCCAAAGTACATGGCACGCAACGGCGGATACACACGCATCCTCAAGCTCGGTACTCGCCAGGGTGACGCTGCGCCAATGGCGCGCATCGAACTGGTCTGAGCCGGTAGCCGGTGATGACACCGGAAGAAAACGTAACGAACGAGCCCGCCATTCGGCGGGCTCGTTTGCGTGTGGCATACCACGGCGCAGCGTTTCATGGTTTTGCTGCCAACGATGACGTCACCACGGTGGAAGGCGTATTGGAAGAAGCAATCGCCACCATCACTCGCGGCAAAGTAGAGATCAGTACTGCAGGTCGCACCGATGCAGGTGTGCACGCCCGTGGTCAAATCATCACCGTTGATATTCCTGCCAGCACACAACTTTCCGCATTGGTGCGCAGCATTAACGGCATGTGCGGACCACATGTTGCCGTGTCAGATGCAGAATGGGTGGAGAATGATTTCGACGCACGCCATAGCGCTACGTGGCGTCGTTATCGCTACACGGTTCTGAACACACCAGAGCCGAACCCGCTACTCACGGATCGCGCGTGGCACGTGTGGAACCCCATGTCGCTACCGCTCATGAACCTGGCCTGCGATGCATTGCATGGCGAGCAGGACTTCACCGCTTTTTGTCGAAAGCCCGATGTGCCCGAGGGAGCCCCCGAACTCTCCATGAATCGTCGAGTTTTCGAGGCCAAGTGGACTGACGAGGGCGAGGGGTTGTTGGTGTTCGAGATCCGGGCCAATGCCTTTTGCCACCAAATGGTGCGCAGCATTGTGGGCTTTCTGGTGGACGTGGGCCTGCGCAAGCGACCACCCAGCGATACCCGATTCGTGATGGCCAGCCGCAACCGCCAGCATGGCTCGCCCGTGGCACCAGCCCATGGCCTGGTCTTGTGGGACGTGGGGTACGACGGGGTGCGTGTGCATACACCCACATTTGGCGGGCGCACCGTCAATTAGTCAACAGATAGGGGATTCGCGGTTGCCGTGAGGCCGAAAACGCCCCTATCCTTACCAAGCCCCCAATTCGGGGTTCTGGCGGCCCGGTCGGGCCCGCTCAAAGGAAGTCTCATGCGTACATACTCACCAAAAGCAAGCGAGATCCAGCGCGACTGGCACATCATCGACGCCGAGGGTCTTGTCCTTGGCCGTCTCTGCACAGAAGTTGCGCGCATCTTGCGCGGCAAGCACAAGCCTGTGTTCGCTCCTCACATGGACATGGGCGACCATGTCATCATCATCAACGCATCAAAGATCGTGATGACCTCAGGTAAGGCAAACACAAACATGGTGTACACCTACTCGGGTTACCCCGGCGGTCTCAAGAGCGAGACCTACCAGAACTTGCTCAACCGCAAGCCTGCAGATGCAATCGCACGCAGCATCGGTGGCATGTTGCCAAAGGGACCTCTTGGTCGTCAGATGATCAAGAAGCTCAAGGTGTACCCAGGTGCTGAGCACCCACACGCAGCACAAGCTCCAAAAGTTCTCGATCTCAGCGCAGCCAAGGCTCGCTAAACCATTTAGGAATCATCATGGCTAACGCACCTCTCACTCAAACAACTGGTCGCCGTAAGGAAGCAGTTGCTCGCGCCGTTCTGCGCGCAGGCACCGGCGTCATCACCGTGAACGGAAAGCCCATCGAGGCATACTTCCCAACAGCAACACAGCGCATGGTTGTTACTGAAGCGCTTCGCGTCACCGATCGCGAACAGTCTTTCGACATTGCTGCAAACATTTTTGGTGGCGGTGTCACTGGTCAAGCTGGCGCATTGCGCATGGCCATTGCTCGTTCACTCATCGAACTCGATCCTGAATCACGTCCTGCGTTGAAGAAGGCCGGTCTGCTCACTCGCGACGCACGTCGTAAGGAAAGCAAGAAGTACGGTCTCAAGAAGGCCCGTAAGGCGCCTCAGTTCACCAAGCGCTGATATTCATTTCGCGTGCTGTTGCACGCGTGTGAAAGAAACTTTTCATGCTGCATTTCGGAACCGACGGTGTCCGTGGCGTCGCACTTGACGAATTAACGCCTGCTTTGGCGCGCGACCTTGCGCGTGCTGTTGCGCGTGTGCTCCATCCTGATGCTGTCGTTATCGGTCGGGACACACGCGAGAGCGGACCTGACTTGGAGCACGCAATCATTGATGGTTGTGCCGCAGAAGGCGTTGCCGTGCAGTTGTTGGGAGTTGCTCCTACGCCGGCCATTGCCTTTGCCGCAGAGCGACACAACTGGGTGGGCATAGCAATCACTGCATCGCACAACCCGTGGACCGACAACGGCATCAAGGTCTTTGCTGCGGGTGGTGCCAAGTTGGCAGATGCAGAGCAAATAGAAATTGAACGCGTGTGGCACGCGCTCATCGCGGAGCCTGCACCTGTTGCATTGGGAACCGTGCACGATGCACACGAAGTGATCGAGGAATACTTCGACCACCGCGTTCACGTGGTGGGCAATTCTTTGGCAGGTGTTCGCGTTGTTGTTGATTGTGCCAATGGTGCAATGTCCTCGGTGGCACCATCTGTGCTTGAAGCCGCTGGTGCAAGGGTGATCGTGATGAACGATGCGCCCAACGGACGCAATATCAACGAGGGTTGCGGTGCAACCTCGCCAACCGCATTGGCTGCACGTGTTGTTGCTGAAGGTGCGGACGTGGGCATTGCATTCGACGGTGATGGCGATCGACTGGTTGCAGTCACTGCCACGGGCGTGCTGGTCGATGGCGACTACATCATGGCCATTGCTGCGAACGACTTGGTCCATCGCGGTTTGTTGCGAAACAAAGGTGTTGCAGTCACAGTGATGACAAACCTTGGTTTCCATCGCGCCATGCAAACCGCGGGTGTAGACGTAGTGGTGACACCTGTGGGTGACCGCAGCGTGCTGGTTGCTCTTGATGAGTACGACTTTGTATTGGGTGGCGAGCAAAGTGGACACATTGTCCACCGTGCACACGCGACCACGGGTGACGGCTTGTTGGCCGCATTGATTCTCTTGGAATACATTGCGCGCACCAAAACATCACTCGACCAAGCAATCACCATCATGCAGTCGTATCCACAAGTGTTGGTGAATGTTCGCACCTTAGAGCGAGTGAATGATCCTGCATCAGACCTTGCCGCTGAAATTGAGATTGCAGAGCGTGACCTCAGTGGAGACGGACGAATTTTGGTGCGAGCATCGGGTACCGAGCCACTGGTGCGCGTGATGGTGGAGGCAAATACACAAGAACGTGCACTCGCCATTGCTCACTCACTGGCAGATGTGCTTATTTCCCGCCATGGTGGCGTCATTGAGGGTGGGCACTAGGGCTTTCGGGCCCTTGGGTAGCCTTGTAGTTCTATGTGCGGCATCATCGGCATCTTGTCCCGTCCGGGATCACGCGCCGTGCCCACCGCCGCAGACATTCTTGCCCTGCTCGATGCTGCCGTCGCTGCTGGTAAAGACCTCAACCAGGTTTCTGATGCACTGATGGCTGCTGATCAACTGCTGCGTGGCGATGCCGGCATGCAGTGCATGGCGGCGAATCCATTGTTGGCAGCAGAGATGGTGAACCGTCTCGACAAAGTTGATGCAATTGCCGATACCGAAGAAGCTCGTATCGACGCGTTGCACACCGATACGTCCACGCTCGACAGTGAGTCCGCTCGATTGTCACGAGTGCGCGATGCCTCGTGGGCAATACGACGCGACCGCCTGCGTACCGCTGATGCCGTGGTGGCGCTGGCAGGGGACAATGCGACTCCGTCAGTGTTGGCGGGATATCTCTCCATTCAACAGGCGTTGTCTGCCATTGATCGCATGGAGGTGCGCGGGCGTGATTCGGCAGGAATCAGCGTCCTTGTGTCGTCTCCTTCGTTTGCATCATTGCCAACAGACGTGGTCAGCGCCATCGCCAATCGTTCGGGTGACCCCTTGTTCACCAATCGCAGTGTGCGCCACAACGCCAACACCGTGGTGTTCGTGTACAAAGCAGCCGCCGAAATTGGCGAACTAGGTGACAACACTCGTGCCATGCGCGCGGCGGTTGCAAGCGATTCACTGCTGCGCCAACTGCTGAACACACCCGATGCACGCGTCAGCGTGTTGGGGCATACGCGATGGGCAAGTGTGGGCATCATTTCCGAGCCAAATGCACATCCTGTCAGCAGTGAAGAGGTCGGCATTACGCGTGCGCGGGTGTCAGTGGCGGTATGTAACGGCGATGTGGACAATCACCTGGAATTGGTGAAGCGTCACAATCTTCAGTTTGCAGAACCCATCACCACCGACACCAAGGTGATTCCCACATTGGTGGATCGCGGATGCGCTGCTGGTCTCTCCACCAGTGACGCCTTCCTGAGCGCAGTCACGCAGTTTGAAGGTTCGGTGGCCATTGGATACTGCACCGCAGAAGAACCTGACGCCATGTACCTGGCGTTGTACGGCAGTGGTCAGGGTATGTACGTCGGTCTTGCCGAAGATCGATTCATTGTGGCAAGTGAGCCCTATGGAACCGTGGAAGAAACAACGCAGTACGTGCGATTGGACGGTGAATCTCCGGTGAGTGCTGACCTGCCCAACTCACGCGGACAAGTACTGCGACTCTCTGCGTCAGGTGCCGGCACTCTCGCCGGAATGAGCATGGTTGCGTACGACGGAACTCCGATTGCTCTCACCGAACAGAACGTTGCAACTGCCGAAGTCACCACGCGCGATATCGATCGTGGAGATGCGCCACATTTCTTGTTGAAGGAAATTGGTGAGTCCCCACGTAGCTTCCGAAAGACCATTCGTGGGCGCATGTCAGAAGTCGATGGAAAACTTGTTCCCGACCTTGACGCAAGCACGTTCCCTGCAGACATTGCAGCAAAGTTGGCTGCGGGCGCCATCACGCGCATCCGCGTGATTGGTCAGGGCACTGCTGCGGTTGCGGGTACGTCCCTTATCCCAGTTCTCACATCGTTGGTTGATTCATCCATTCACGTGGAAGCACTGACGGCAACAGAGTTGTCGGGCTTCGCAATGGAATCCGATATGTCCGACATGTTGGTGATTGCTGTGAGTCAGAGTGGAACCACCACCGACACAAATCGCACCGTCGACCTGGTGGCATCGCGTGGTGCATCGGTACTCGCCATTGTGAACCGCCGCGGAAGTGATCTAGCCAGCAAAGCGCATGGTGTGTACTACACATCCGATGGACGTGATGTCGAGATGAGTGTGGCGAGCACCAAGGCGTTCTACGCACAAGTGGCTGCCGGGGCTGTGTTGTCGTGCGCCATCGCACAAGCAGCGGGGCACGTTGATGGTGACCGTATGCATCGCATATTGACGTCGTTGGTGGAAATGCCACATGCCATGCAGACGGTGATTGGTCAACGTGATGCCATTGGTGTGATTGCGCGTCAATACGCACCGTCACGTCGTTACTGGGCAGTGGTGGGAAATGGTCCCAATACCGTTGCTGCAAACGAAGTACGCATCAAATTGTCAGAGCTGTGTTACAAGTCGATTTCATGTGACGTCACCGAAGACAAGAAGCACATCGACTTGTCATGTGAACCCATGATTCTCGTATGTGCCGCAGGTCTTTCTGAAGGGACTGCTACCGATGTGGCCAAAGAGGTGGCTATCTTCAAGGCGCACAAAGCAGTGCCCATTGTCGTGGCCACCGAAGGTGAAGCCACGTTCGAAGCTGCAGCTGCGGTGGTGACTGTTCCATTTGCCGACCCTGCAATTGCTTTTGTTCTGTCGGCCATGGTGGGTCACCTGTTCGGGTACGAAGCTGCTCGCGCTATCGACGAATTGGCAAAGCCGTTGCGCCAATTGCGTGAAGTGGTGGAACTGGTGGTCGGTCGCGGGGGTTCCGGCGACAGTGCACTCACACGTGTGGAGCGCGAGATCATGGCCGTGGTGCCACGTTTCTTTTCCTCATTGTCCACCGGTCAATACGACGGCAATCTTGAGGCTTCTACGGCGGTTCGCATCGTGTCGTTGTTGCGGATGGTCACCTCGCCCAACCCATTGATGGCCTACCAACGGGAAGCAGAAGGTGTTGCCACGCCCGCAGCATTGCTCGATGATTTGGTGGCGGCGCTCACGAAGGGCATCGACGAACTCACGCGCCCCATTGATGCCATCAAGCACCAGGCAAAAACTGTCACCGTGGGCATTTCTCGTAGCGAAGAGGGATTGCTCGACCGTGCGCTTGTACGCGCCGTCCTCGATGCAGGGGCGGCTCGCGACCACTTGTCCTACTCCACATTGAAGGTTCTTGCCGCACTTGATTCCGCAGTGGATTCGGTCGTTGGATTCACGCGGTACTCCATTGCTGGCGATCCACACACGGCGGAAGCTTCCATCTCTATTGCTGATCGAGGTGGTGTGGCAGCAACGCTGGCATCGCGCGTGGATGGCAACGCCTCGCTTGTCGGAACGAAGCGCCGCGTTGCCGATGATCAAGAAGTTTTGGTGGCGCGCGGTCGCAAAGACAATCGCACGGTGATTTTTGTTCCTGAGGTGAAGGGTGCAGAGACAACGGGCATCACGTTGCTGCACGTTGCTTTCCGCGATTGCATCGCACCTGCAGCTGCACGACAGGTATTGCAAGGGTATGACCGCCGTTATGACCGTCTCGTCGACTGGGTCACGGAAACAGAAGGCACTTTCCGCGAAGAGCGATTGGGCGAAGTGTCCATTGCAGATTTGTTGATTCTCCCCGTGTCCGAGAGCGCCAACTTGTGGCGCACTGAAGGTCAGTGACACTGATGCGTGGCATTGGTATAGACGCAGTCGACATTGAACGGTTTCGTCAGTTGCTCGCGCGACGTCCCAACATGCGCGCGCGGTTGTTCACCGAGGCCGAATTGGAATCTCTTGCCGGACAAAACGACGATGCAGCGTCATTGGCGGCACGTTTCGCAGTGCGCGAAGCCACCATGAAGGCATTGGGAGTTGGTCTTGGTGCATTTGGATTCCACGATGTCTCGGTTGCGAAGCATGATTCAGGTGCGCCCGCCTTGGTTGTCACGGGCAAGGCGCACGAATTGGCTCAGGCGCAAGGCGTGGATGGCTGGCATGTGTCCATTACGCACACCGACACGGTTGCAATGGCGGTCGTTGCGGCGTTGTAGCCCAATACGCTTACAGGGTGATTGCAGTTCTGACGCCCGAGCAAATGAGGCAGGCCGATGCGGCTGCCATTGCCAGCGTTGGCGAACAGAACGACAACATCTTCATTCAGCGAGCTGGTTACGCCGTGGCAGTGACTGCAAAGCGCATGTTGGGTGGTTGTTACGGAAAGCGCATCGTGCTGATTGCCGGCAAGGGGCACAACGGAGATGACGGTCGCGTTGCGGCCCAACACTTGCAAGGGTGGGGTGCGTCGGTCACCGTTGTTCCAGCCGACGAAGCCGGCGAACTGTTTATCGACCCTCGTCGTGCAGACCTTGTGATTGATGCGGCATATGGCATTGGGTTCCGGGGCTCATGGACTCCGCCCATTGTTTTCAATGTGCCGGTTCTCGCTGTTGATATTCCCAGCGGTCTCAACGCTTTCGACGGAACAGTTGAGGGCGGCGTATTGGTCGCTGATCGCACGGTTACTTTTGCAGCTCCGAAGATCGGCATGGTGTTCGGCGATGGTCCATCGGTGTGTGGCGAGATTGACATCATTGATGTCGGTATCGATGTAGTGGACGACGTGGACACCTTCCTCGTGCAGTCTTCCGACATCGCTGCATGGTTGCCCCTTCGCGAGACGCAAGCACACAAGTGGAATGCAGCAGTGCGTGTAGTTGCGGGCAGCGCCGGTATGGGCGGAGCTGCTTCTCTCGTGAGTGCTGCAGCAATGCGGGCTGGCGCCGGCATTGTTCATCTGTCGTGGCGACAAGGTGGCGAAACATTCACGCCCCCCACTGAGGTAGTGGGCAAACCGCTTCCGTTCGAGAAGTGGGCTGCATTTGTTGGAGCAGACATCAATCGATTCGAGTCAATGGTGCTGGGTCCAGGACTTGGTCGTGGCGATGATGTCACCGCTGAAGTCCAGAACCTGCTTGCGAGCACGCGTGTCCCAACGGTGATCGACGGCGATGGATTGCACGCGGCAATCGGAGGCAGTGTTGGTCACAGTGTGCTGACACAACGTTCGGCACCTACCGTTCTCACGCCGCACGATGGCGAATTCGCCGCGCTGGGTGGTGATGTTGCAACCTCCGATCGCATTGGCGCCACTCGAGATCTTGCTGCACGCACCAACAGTGTGGTCTTGCGAAAGGGCCCCACCACAGTGGTGAGCAGCCCCGATGGCGCGGTGTATCTGGTGGTGTCAGGTGATGAGCGACTAGCCACGGCGGGCAGTGGAGATGTGTTGGCGGGAATGATTGGCGCTTTCCTCGCCCGTGGTCTTGCACCGCATGAAGCGGCGGCGGCAGCAGCACATGTGCACGGAGTCGCAGGTTCCTCCGGAGCGCCCGAAGGATTGATTGCCCGTGATTTGGTGGCGCTCATATCCGATGTACTTTCCGAGGTGGTAAGCGATGTCCGTTGATTTTTCTGGTCGTTGGGCATGGGCCGATGTGCACACGGGACTCATTCAGCACAACGTTGCCATCATTGCTGAACGCGTAGCCCCTGCGCAGATATGGGCTGTGGTGAAAGCCAATGCATATGGCCATGGAGCAATTCCTGTTGCGCATGCCGCATTGGCAGCTGGCGCCACGGGTTTGTGTGTGGCCATCGTTGACGAAGGTGTCGCACTCCGTCGTGCCGGCATCACCGCACCCATTCTCCTCTTGAGCGAACAACCCGCAGAGATGGCCGAGTTCATTGTGGGATATCAACTCACACCCACCATCACCACCACTCGCGGAGCCGCAGTGATCGGCAATGTGGCAGCGCAACAAAACCGCACGGTGCCGGTGCACATCAAAGTAGACACTGGCATGCATCGCGTGGGGGTTGCGCCCGAAGAGCTGCGACAACTGGTGTCGTACATGGGTAGTCAGCCATCGCTCACTGTTGAAGGTGTGTACACACACTTTGCTGTGGCAGACGAACCATCGCATCCTGCTAACGCGCGACAACTTGCCACCTTCAATCACGTCATTGCAGATCTTGCAACAATCGGCGTGAATCCACCATTGATTCACGCTGCGAATAGTGCAGCTGCGCTCGCCAACCCCGATGCACGTTTCAACATGGTGCGCCTTGGAATCGCCATGTACGGCCTGCAGCCAGGTCCTGGCGTTGCAGACTTGTGTGCTGGTCTTATTCCTGCGATGGCACTCAAAGGTCGAGTATCTGCCGTGCGGTGGGTGAAGGCAGGCGAAGGTGTGTCGTACGGATTGCGCAAGCCACTTGCAGCAGATTCATTGATTGCCACCGTGCCCATTGGGTATGCCGATGGGGTGCCGCGTGTATTGGGTGGCACCAACATTCAGGTGTTACTCAATGGCGTTCCACGTTCTTTCGCCGGCACGGTCACCATGGACCAAGTGATGTTGGATTGTGAACAGGATTCCATGGTCACGGTAGGGGACGAAGTGGTGTTCATCGGCCGTCAAGGTGAACATATGGTCACTGCGGATCAATGGGCAGAGGCTGTCGGCACCATCGGCTATGAAATCACATGCGGCATCGGCGCGCGCGTCTTCAGGCGGTATCAGTGATCTCATTGCGTTCACGTTCCGTGCAAGAAACGCATGCACTTGCGTCAGCGATTGCTTCGGTGGTGCGTCCTCGCGACATGGTGGTGTTATCGGGCGGAATGGGCGCCGGGAAGACCGCATTCACCGTGGGCTTCGCGCGCGCTTTGGGAGTGAACGATGACGAACATGTTTCGTCACCCACGTTCACGTTGGTCCATACATATTCCACCGGACGCATTCCACTTCATCACGCCGATTTGTATCGATTGGGAAGCTTGGGTGAAGTTGCCGACCTTGGGTTGCGCGAGCAAGTGGATCTTGGGGCAGTGGCGCTTGTTGAGTGGGGTGATGTTGCTCAGGCTGTGTTGGGTGATTGCTTGGTGATCCACTTGGAAAATGATCTTGATGATGACGATGCACGTGACATCACCATTTCGGTTCGTGGACACGATTGGGATGCCCGATGGGAAAGACTCCGCGATGCCGTGCGAACCTGGACGGTGCAATCATGATTCTGGGCATTGAGACATCGGTGGAACATGTGGGCGTTGCATTGGGTGATTCGCGCGGCATTCGTGCACACTCCATGTTGGCAAGCGACCGTCGTCATGCAGAATCTCTCACTCCCATGATCAAGTTTGTGATGCAGCAGGCTGAGGTATCAATGGAAGACCTTTCGGCAATTGCTGTTGACGTGGGACCTGGTCTATTCACCGGAATGCGCGTTGGCATTGCCGCAGCACAGTCCATCGCTTGGTCGCTCGAGTTGCCAATGGTGCCGGTGTGCAGTCTTGATGCCGTGGCCATGAATACTGATTGGTCGGAGGACGTTGTGGCTGCATCGCTCGACGCTCGCCGGGGTGAGGTGTACTGGGCCCTGTATCGCATGCGTGGTGCAGGTGCAGAACCACAACGACTGACTGAACCCGTGGTTACTTCTCCCGAAGAGTTGGCTATTCATCTTGCCGACCGCGCTGAAAGCGTGGTGTGCGTGGGTTCTGGTTTCCAGCGGCACGCTGCATTTTTCGACCAATCTGCATTTGCCAACATCGTGGGACCGCAATCGCAATTTCCAACGGCGTCAAGCGTGGTCACATTGGCAGCGCATCGCATTGCTGCCGATGCAACGGTGTCCGCGCGGGAGATTCAACCGCTTTATTTGCGTGCACCCGATGCAGAGATCAATTGGACCACCCGCGAGGCACAGAAATGAGTTTCATGCGCGAGAGGCCGGTGGATGCGTTGACCACCGAGACCATGCGTCGTAAACACCTGCGTCGTGTGCTCGAAATTGAAGAGCAGTTGTATCCACGTCCGTGGACCCCACGTACATTTGCCAGCGAATTGCAGCAAATGCGCAATGGCAATCGTTACTACTTGGTGGCGTATGTGGGCGATTCCATGGTGGGGTATGGCGGACTCATGTTCAGTGGCGACGATGCACACATCACCAACATTGCAGTTGACCCTGCGTATCAAGGTCGTGGTGTAGCCACGGAAATCATGCTCGACCTGTGCACCATTGCACGCGACCGCGGATGCACCGCAATGACATTGGAAGTACGACACACCAATGTGGCCGCACAAAACCTGTACCGCCGTTTCGGATTCGTTCCAGCGGGTGTGCGCAAGAAGTACTACGAGAACACCGACGACGCCATCATCATGTGGGCGCACGGCATTGATACCGATGAATTTCAGCAGCGTCTGCAATTGATTGAAATGAGGCGCTCATGAGCGACATCACAGTCAACGAATCAACGGTGGTACTCGCCATTGAAACCAGTTGCGATGAAACCGCTGCGGCAGTGGTGATGGGCGGCAACGACGTGTTGTCATCCATCGTTTCCAGTCAGATTGATATTCATGCACGCTTTGGTGGTGTGGTGCCCGAAGTTGCGAGCCGTGCGCACTTGGAAGCGTTGGTGCCGGTGGTGAACTCGGCCATTGAAGAGGCGGGCATTCTTCCATCGCGTATCGATGTGGTGGCCGCCACCGCTGGTCCAGGTCTCATTGGTGCACTTCTTGTCGGAGTTTCCGCAGCAAAGTCATTGTCGTTGGTGTGGGACAAGCCATTCGTGGGTGTGAATCACTTAGAGGCACACCTGTATGCCGGATTGCTCGATGATCCCACGTTGCAGTTTCCGCTTGTCGTGTTGTTGGTGTCGGGTGGCCACACCATGATCATCGAAATGCGTGGACACGGTGATTACACCGTTTTGGGTCGCACCATCGACGATGCAGCTGGCGAGGCATACGACAAGGTGGCACGATTCCTGAATCTTGGGTATCCCGGCGGTCCTGTGATTGACCGCATTGCGGCAGACGGAAATCCGCACGCCGTTGAATTCCCTCGTGCCATGCAACATGAGGGTCTTGACGTGTCGTTCAGTGGTCTGAAAACAGCAGTGATGAATCATGTGCGGCGCAATCCTGACGTTTCCAACGTTGATATTGCCGCGTCGTTCCAAGCAGCAGTGGTGGATGTGTTGTGCATCAAAACCATTCGTGCGGCCCAACAGATTGGTGCCAAGGGAATCGTTCTAGGTGGAGGTGTTTCCGCGAACTCTTCACTGCGTGCAGAGATGACACGTCGTGGCAACGAGGCGGGCTTCAAGGTGGCTCTGCCGAGTCGCGCAATGTGCACCGACAATGCTGCAATGATTGCCGCTGCTGCATGGCATCGGCTTTCATCAGATGGCGAAACATCGTTGGCCTGCGGTGCGTACCCCAATCTCAGACTGAATGCAGTACCCCGATGACAACGCGTTTCGCCCCGCTTTCATTCGGCGGACGTACGTTTCCGGTACCCGTTGTACTGGCACCGATGGCCGGCGTTACCAATGCGCCGTTTCGTACCGTGTGCCGCGAAATGGGCCCTGGTCTCATTTATGTGAGTGAGATGGTGATGGCCGCTGCATTGGTGCACGGCAACGAACGCACCCGAAAGATGGTGGGGTTCACGCCCGACGAAGATTTCCGCAGCGTGCAGATTTATGGCACTGACCCGCACTTCGTGGGACGTGCCGTACACGACCTGTGTTCACAACAATTGGTGGATCACATCGACATGAACTTTGGTTGCCCTGCCAACAAAGTGACGCGTAAAGGTGGCGGAGCAGCGGTGCCCGTGAAGCGCAATCTCATGCGCGCAATCATGCGTGCAGCCGTAGAAGCAGCACGTCCATACAACATTCCGGTCACTTGCAAATTCCGCATTGGCATCAGTGATGACATCGTCACCTATTTGGAAACTGGCACCATCGCAGCAGAAGAGGGCATTGCCGCCATTGCATTGCACGCTCGCACGGCAGAGCAGCACTATGGCGGTACTGCACGTTGGGATGCGATTGCACAGCTGAAGCGTGAAGTGTTCAGTATTCCTGTGTTGGGCAACGGCGACATTTGGGAAGCACATGACGCCATTCGCATGATGGAAGAAACCGGATGCGATGGCGTTGTGGTGGGTCGCGGTGCATTGGGTCGACCATGGTTGTTCCGAGATCTTGTCGATGTGTTTGAAGGTCGCGAAGTGCAATCTGCTCCTGCACTTGGCTTTGTGATGGACACCATGTGTCGACATGCAGAGCTCTTGTGCGAGCACATGGGACACGACGCCGGAATTCGCAATTTCCGTAAGCATGCTGGCTGGTATCTCACGGGTTATCCCGTTGGTACCGAAGCGCGACGGGCGTTTTCCATGGTGACATCGCTACAAGAACTCGTTGCATTGAGTGCACAGGTTGATCGCGACGCAGTGTTGGTGCCTGGCGGCGAACGCATGAAGCGTGGTCACACAAATGGCCCCATCAAAGTGGTGTTGCCTGAGGGCTACTTGGAAAATCGTGACGATATGACTCTGCCCGATGATGCAGCAGATGTCGTTCCCAGCGGGGGCTGATGTGTCGGCACCACAGCGCATTGTCCTTGCGTCACGTTCACCGCGTCGCATTGAATTACTGCAACGTCTCGGTGTTGAAGCAGATGTTGTTCCCGCCGATATCGACGAAACTCCGCATGCAAACGAAAACCCTGTTGCGTACGTAGAGCGTCTTGCCCGAGCAAAGGCAACAGCTGTACATGAACGTACGAACGCTGAAGTTGTGCTTGCCGCCGACACCACGGTTGATGTTGACGGCATCATTCTTGGTCAGCCCACGGATCAACATGACATGCGTCGTATGTTGCGCCTGCTGAGTGCTCGCACACACCGAGTGCACACTGGCGTGGCAGTCATCACGCCAGCTGGCATCGCATCACAAGTGGTTACTTCACTGGTGACCTTCCATCCGGTGACCGACGAAACGTTGGAGTGGTACATCGCCACGGGGGAGCCAGAGGGCAAGGCAGGCTCATATGCCATTCAGGGCCTGGGCGGAACCCTGGTGGAGGGTGTACGCGGCTCCATGTCGAACGTGGTGGGGTTGCCTCTGCGGGAAACCGCCATTTTGCTGGGTCTGCACCCCGCACACATTGCCGCCCGCCTGGACTAGACGCCTCGTTTCGGTTGTCATCTGGCCCGCAGGCTCCGTATCATTAGCACTCGCACTCCCTGAGTGCTAACCCCTGGTCCGGGGTCCCGGGCCAGTTTCCAATCTGCAAAACGCTGATTATTCGGAGGAACATCATGAACCTGAAGCCACTCGATGACCGCATTGTCGTCAAGCCAAGCGAAGCAGAGCAGACCACTGCCTCTGGTCTCGTTATCCCAGACACCGCCAAGGAAAAGCCACAGCAGGGCACAGTGCTCGCAGTGGGTCCTGGTCGCTGGAGCGACGATGAAGGTCAGCACTTCCCACTCGACGTCAAGGTGGGCGACGTTGTTCTCTACAGCAAGTACGGCGGCACCGAAGTGTCACACGGTGGAGAAGACCTTCTCATTCTCACCAGCCGTGACGTACTCGCCATCGTCGGAAAGTAATCACCACCATGGCAAAGCAACTCAAGTTTCACGACGAAGCTCGTCGCGCACTCGAAGCCGGTGTGAACAAGTTGGCAGACGCTGTCAAAGTCACACTCGGACCTAAGGGACGCAACGTAGTTCTCGACAAGAAGTTCGGCGCACCAACAATCACCAACGACGGTGTCTCCATCGCGAAGGAAGTCGAAATCGACGATCCATTCGAGAACATGGGTGCACAGTTGGTGAAAGAAGTCGCCACCAAGACAAACGATGTCGCTGGTGACGGAACAACAACCGCAACCGTTCTTGCTCAGGCAATGGTGCAGCACGGCATGCGCAACGTCGCAGCTGGTGCAAACCCCATGGGCCTCAAGCGCGGTATGGAAAAGGCTGTTGCTGCAGCTGTTGAATCCATCAAGGGTCAGGCAAAAGAAGTGGACGACAAGGGCGATATCGCCAGCGTTGCAACCATTTCTGCAGCAGATGTTGCAATTGGCAAGGTCATTGCCGACGCCATCGACAAGGTGGGCAAAGACGGCGTTGTTACCGTTGAAGAAAGCAACACTTTCGGAATCGAACTCGATTTCACCGAAGGTATGCAGTTCGACAAGGGCTACCTGTCTCCATACTTCGTCACCGACCAAGAGCGTCAAGAAGCCGTTATCGACGAGCCATACATCTTGTTCTACTCATCGAAGATTTCTTCGGTGCAGGCATTGTTGCCAGCACTTGAAGGTGTCATGAAGACCGGCCGTCCATTGCTCATCATCGCTGAAGATGTTGAAGGCGAAGCACTTGCAACCCTCGTGGTCAACAAGATTCGCGGCACTTTCAACTCCACCGCAGTGAAGGCACCAGGATTTGGTGACCGCCGCAAGGCAATGTTGCAGGACATGGCAGTTCTTACTGGTGGCCAGGTCATCAGCGAAGAAGTGGGTCTCAAGCTTGAGAACGTGACACTCGATCTTCTTGGTCGTGCGAAGCGCGTCATCATCACCAAGGACGAAACAACAATCGTCGATGGTGCTGGCGACAAGGCAGAAGTTGCCGGCCGCATCAACCAAATCAAGACCGAAATCGACAACACCGATTCCGATTGGGATCGTGAGAAGTTGCAAGAGCGTCTTGCCAAGCTTGCTGGTGGCGTTGCCCTCATCAAGGTGGGCGCAGCGACTGAAGTTGAGCTCAAGGAAAAGAAGCACCGCATCGAAGATGCCATCTCGGCTACTCGTGCAGCTATCGAAGAGGGTGTTGTTGCCGGTGGCGGTACCGCACTTCTTCGCAGCCGTGCCTCTGTTCTCAAGGTTGTAGAAAGTCTCACAGGCGACGAAGCCACTGGTGCACGCACCGTGTACGAGTCGCTGGTTGCTCCTGCCAAGGCAATTGCCGACAACGCAGGCCTTGAAGGCTCCGTTGTGGTGCAGCGCGTGGAATCAGAAACAGGTTCCATCGGCCTCAACGCAGCAACAGGCGAGTACATCGACCTTGTGGCTGCAGGCATCATCGACCCAGCAAAGGTCACACGTGCGGCTCTCCAGAACGCAGCATCCATTGCTGCCCTGGTGATGACCACAGAGTGCCTCGTTGCCGACAAGCCAACACCTGGTGGTGCTGGTGGCGGAATGCCTGGTGGCATGCCCGGCGGCATGGGAATGATGTAGGAAATATTTCCTCAAATATCGGAATAACCCCCGCACGAGGGTGGTTGTATCCAGAGCCTCCCGTACATGGCCCGAACCGCAAGGTTCGGGCCATGTAACTTTTCTGCCCTACCGTGGACCCATGGCACGCGGTGTGAAAGGTCTCTGGTTCGTGCAGTTGCTGGAATACGGCATCGGTTTTGCAGTGGCCAGCACTGCTGCACACGCACAACGTCCTGCATTTCTCGTCCTGCTTGCGTTGATTCTCATCGCCAATGCTGCGTGCGTGAATGGTCCACTCTCGGCCTTCCGCATCACCAATGCGGTGGTCCATCGTTCCATCGGCGTTGCGATTGCCGTGGGTGTTCTGTTGTGTGCATTGTTCTTGCCACTAGATGTAAATGAACGTTTGACACTTGTCGCAGTCGCGGGTGCAGAGGCCTTCGTGTCGGTACGCTTCGGACATGGCATTTGAACGTCCTGCTCCAGATCTCAACAAGTTGATCACCGCGTGGGAAGCGTGGGAAAAAGGTGAAGAAATGCCTGGTCGCGTACTCGCCAACTTGAAGACCGCTGGGCTCGCAGAAATTCTTGCTGAGCTCAAGGCAGCAGGTTGGACTCCCAAAGAATCGTGACTCGTCGTCGCGGAGGAAACCAAAACATTCCGCGTCCCGACATTTGGAGAATGGGTGATCCGCCGGAATGGATGTCGCGCGATCTCTCTGTGCTGCACAACGAACATGAAGTGCGCGCACGTCTCGATCATCACGTTGCAACAACCACCATTACGAATCAACACATCGTTGAGGAATGGGTGATGCAATCAAAGCGATCCGCAGTTCTCATTCCATTGATTGTTCAATCAGCAGTGCCGCATGTGGTTCTCACCCGTCGTGCTGATCACATGCGCAATCACAAGGGCGAAATATCTTTCCCAGGTGGACGCATGGAACCAGGCGAGAATCCGGCGCAAACTGCCGTTCGCGAAGCATTCGAAGAAATCGGGTTGCACCAGAATCTTGTGAATGTGGTGGGGGAATTGGAACCCATCGCAACTTTTGTGAGCAACAGTCACATCACGCCGGTCGTTGCACATGTCGATGGCACGCCGCACTTGAGTGCAGATCCCAGTGAGGTGGCGCGTGTGTTCACGGTTCCTCTGCACGAACTTGCACGAGCAGACACGTATCGCAACGAATGGTGGCAAACGCCCCGCGGCGACATCAACATTCATTTCTTCGAACTAGACGACGAAACGATTTGGGGTGCCACGGGGCGCTTGTTGCATCACGTATTAGACATCGTGACGCAGTAGTCACGGTCCGGCGTATGCGCGCACCATGTTGTAGAAAAGATCCATCCAGCCAGTGCAACTGGTTCGTTCGGATACTGGTCGTTTCTTGCAGTCGGCCATCATGTCGCTCTTGAACAATGCATCAACGCGAGCACGCAACGCCGATGTCCATAACGTGCCGTTCTTGATACGCGAGTAATTCCGATACCCAAAATCGTGGCGCCGACATGCGTTGTAGAAGTCGAATGATCGGCCCGTACTGCCAACAACCGGCGCAGAGCAACCGTCGGTGCTCCAATCAAGGCGATTGTCACGGCGTGGTGAGTCTGCTTCCTTGATGAACGTAGTGAGTGATGACTTGAACAGAAGTCTTTCAACGACAGACTGCGGGGAAGGCTGTGGTGGGGTCGCCGCCATGCAAGCGGTAACCAAGAGTGTGCAGATTGCGATCATGCAGACCTCCTGTGCCCAAACGTGTGTGCGGCGCAGAAGCATGGTCGGAAAGTTCGCTGTTATCCCTTGAACTTCTTGAGCAGAAGCGCCATTTCTACGGCACCCACAGCGGCTTCATCGCCCTTGTTGTCAATGCCAGGGCCGCTGCGGTCAATGGCTTGCTGTTCAGTGTTCACGGTGAGAACGCCGAACATCACAGGAATGCCCGTGTTGAGTTGTGCATCTTGAATGCCACGAGCAGCTTCGCCACATACGTAATCGAAGTGGGGAGTGTCTCCACGAATGACAGTGCCCAAGCACACAATGGCGTCCACTTTGCCTGTTTGGGCAAGTGCCTGCGCAGCGAGTGGTAGTTCGAATGCACCGGGCACCCATGCCTCGGTGATGTCGTTGTCGGCAACTCCCAAACGTTCAAGGCCGCGCAACGCGCCATCGCGAAGCGGTACCACGATGTGGTCGTTGAAACGTGCGCCGATGATGGCAATGCGAAGGCCTGCTCCGTTGAGTTCAGGCATTTGCGATGAAGATCCTGCGCGTGTCATTTACTTTCCTCCGTCGAGATCAATGAGATGACCCATGCGCTCACGCTTCGTGCGCAAATAGGCCTCGTTTTCTGGTGTGGGAATTGTGTTGAGCGGAACGCGTTCCACCACTGACAATCCGTATCCACCAAGACCGCCGTACTTGGCGGGGTTGTTGGTCATGAGTCGCAATTGGTGAACACCGAGATCGGCGAGAATTTGTGCGCCAATGCCGTATTCACGACTGTCAACGGGCAAACCCAATTCAGTGTTGGCGTCAACGGTGTCTCGACCTTGATCCTGCAATGAATATGCACGAATCTTGTGGCCAATGCCGATGCCGCGACCCTCATGCCCGCGGAGGTACACAATGACGCCGCTGCCCGCCTTCTCCACCAGGCTCATTGCAGCTGCAAGCTGTGGTCCGCAATCGCATCGACGAGAACTGAACACATCACCGGTGAGACATTCACTGTGCACGCGTACGAGCACGGGCTCCGTGCTGCTGATGTCGCCTTTGACGAATGCCAAGTGCTCGATGCCGTCCACCGTGCTGCGGTAGGCGACGCAATTGAACGTTCCGTACTCGGTGGGCACCGTGGCTTCGCCCATTCGCTCCACCAGACGTTCGTTGTGACGGCGGTAGTGGATGAGTTGTTCAATGGACGAGAGCAACAGACCATGTTCTTTGCAGAACTTGCGCAAATCGGGCAGACGCATCATGGTGCCATCGTCGTTCTGAATTTCACAGATGACGCCCACGGGTTCACAACCGGCCAATCGTGCAAGGTCCACCGCTGCCTCTGTATGTCCGGCGCGCTTCAACACACCACCTGTACGAGCACGAAGAGGGAAGATATGTCCGGGGCGGGCGAAGGCTTTGTAGTCAATGTTGGGGTCGGCGATGGCACGTGATGTTGCCGCACGGTCGGCAGCACTGATTCCGGTAGTGGTTCCTTCAATCAAGTCGACTGTGACGGTGTAAGCGGTGCGCTGACTCTCTGTGTTCTGTTCCACCATGAGCGGAAGGCGCAATTCCTCACACCGCTCGCCCGTAAGAGGCACACAAATGACACCTGTTGAGTAACGAACGATGAATGCGAGTTTCTCTGGCGTGGCATGTTGCGCGGCCATGATGAAATCGCCTTCGTTCTCGCGATCCTCGTCGTCCACCATCACGATCATTTCGCCGCGCGCGATGGCGGCGATGACGTCTTCAATGGGGTCCAGGGATGTATCACTCATGGTGTCACTACTTTCTCTCGTAGAGGGTCGAGAATTATTTCCAGGTCCGCGCCGTATGCGGCTGCGGAGACCAAGGTGCAATCGGTGAGAGGCAATGCGTTCTCACCTGCAAAAACTCCGGGTGCGTGCAATGAACCGGAAATGGTGGGCGCAATATGAAACACGTATCGGTTGATGAGGCCCCGTTCGTGAAAGGCAGTTGCCACGGTGGGCCCGCCTTCCACCATCAGTTGGATCACGCCATCTGCGCCCAATGCGTCGAGCAGTGACTCAAGGTCGTTCTTCCACACCTCGCACGGTTGCACCTTTGCATCCGATGAAATTTCTCGGTGCGACAAAACGATGCGTCGGGGAGACGGTCCGTCAACATGACGAACAGTGAGTTCAGGGTTGTCGCTTCGAACAGTGCCAGCGCCCACCACAATGGCGTCACTTTCAGCGCGCAACTGGTGCACACGCACGCGCGCTTCATCTCCGGTGATCCAGCGAGGTCCATTCGGAATGGACGAACGCGCATCAAGCGTGGTGGCCATCTTCAACATCACGAATGGCCGACCCGTGCGACGATGGTGGAGATACGGAGCGAGTTGTGCGCTCACTTCATCGGCGCACACACCTTCTGTGACGTGAATGCCAGCATCACGCAGCATGGTGAAGCCGCGACCAGCCACTTGTTCATCTGGGTCTGCAATGGCAACCACGACATGGGAGACACCGGCGTCGATAATTGCTTGTGCACACGGGCCGGTACGCCCTGTGTGTGAGCACGGTTCAAGAGTTGAATACAACGTTGCGCCAGCCAGTGACTCGCCAGACTGTCGCGCAGCGTTCATTGCCATGATTTCTGCATGTGCAAAACCAGGAGCTTGCGTGGCACCTTCAAAGACAGCCCCCGATGCGCACACCACGACGGCACCCACCCATGGATTGGGTCGCGCGTGAAGACGCGCGGTGTCGGCCATATGCATGGCATGGCGCATATGCGCCTCGTGGTTGGTCATGTTGTGTCCTTGCTCCCATCCGGACTGTGACCGTCGGCCTCAGAATTTCACTGAGTCGGCCCCACCACCGAAGTAGTGGGGTTCGCGGGCTTTACCGCCGGTTGGGACTTTCACCCGACCCTGCAAGGGGTGTTTTGAATATGTACGTGAGGAACGAATTCCTCACCCCGCAGGTTACGCAGGTGGGTACTTGGCCAACAACCCGACAATGTGACGCAAGAGCCCGAAGACCTCGGCCACATTGATGTTGTCCTCGGCAATCAGAGGGGCAAAGGTGGCGCCACCGATTCCGATGGAGGCTGCCTGAATGGCCGCAATGTGTGCCACGTCGGGGCGCATGCCATCGATTTCGATGTATCGCTTTTCGATGGCTTTCACGATGGGCAACTCAGGAAGTGCCTTGCGAGTGTTCACGCCCTCCAAATTCAGCCAGAGAACGAGGCGAATGAAATGCTGAATCTCGGGGCTGGTGACATCGAGCGCCAATTCGCCTGGAGCTGCGTTTTCCACCACCTGGGCTGTTTCAAGTGCCATTTCGCGAAGAACTGCCAACAGCAGATCGTTCTTCGAGCCGAACCATGTGTGCACGAATCCGTGGTTCACATCGGCAAGTTCAGCGATTTCGCGCACACCCACTTCGGAGAATGGTTTGGTCTTGATGAGTTGGCGTGCGGCCGTAATGAGGCGTTGTTCACCTTCGGCACGCGAAATAGGAGACCGGCGTTTCGGCTTCTCCGATGTCTTCGCTTTGCTTGCCATCGAGACCACCTTAATAATTCGAGATGTACAAAGTTTTTATCCGTTGAGGGCGTTGAAATAGTGTGAACTGCTCAACGAGAATGTGACTTTATAGGGAAAGTCTATGACTGTCGCTAGAATCTACATACTGTTCGCCGATGTTCTCGGCCAGAAAGGAAAATTGTGGCTCGAGGATTCGGCTTCCGTCGCCGATCAAGCGGTGGCGAAGATGGCACTGGCTGGATCTATGCCGACCTCTTCCTCGCCCTCACCATTGTGGGCCTTGGTTCAGCAGTCGTTACCTCGTCCTCCTCTGCGCCTGCGGCGAACGCCCCAAAAACCTTTCAGCTGAGCTGTGCTGAGTTCCCCGTGCGAGTGCCGGCGAACGTGAAAAGCAATGGCGCCCAAATTGACAACGCCATCAATCAGGAAATCGCGAAGCGCGGATGGTCCGCTGAATCGTCGAAGCCTGGCCTGGTCATCGTGATGGGTGGCTTCAGCAGCAACGAATCGCCCGGAGACGGCGACGGACGTGCAAAATCACTCACTTCGTCCTTGCGCGCCGCCAGCCCATTGTTGGCTTCTGTGGAAATGCGTACCGCTGGTGCGCGCTCAGTTTCAGTGAACGGCCAACAAACGTCTGTAGGTGGCGCAGGTTCGTATGTATTGGTGGTCTATTTGCTGTACAGCGGCCCCGCGCTCACCGAAGATTGCACTCGCTAGGAGAAGAAATGACACTTGCACTTAACGCTCATGATGATGCCGTAGCAGCCATTGAAAAGTGGCTCACTGTGTCAAAACAGAAATCGTCCCTTGGGAAAGTGGCACGCGCTTTCGTCGAAGACGTACAGACGGACTCGAACACGAAGAAGTGGTCGAAGGTTGACGTGCAACAGATCCTGCCGTTCAAGACCGAAACGCCACGGTTGTTGTTGGTGGTACGTGCAGGTGCCATGTTCCTGCCCATCTTGCTCACATGGCTTGCGCTGTCCCAGGTGATCGGACCGTTCTCTTTGTTCCTGCAGAATCAGCAGGCCAGCGCCAACTTCCTGTGGTTCTGGCAGACGAACCCCGGCAACACATTTGCTGAAGTGTGGAAATTGAGCCACGTTGCGCTCACCGATGCTGCGATCCTCGCATTCCTCACCGTGTTGGCCATGCGTATTACATGGTGGGAAACATCGCGTGCTGAACGCGCAGAAGCTGCGTACGCACAAATGTTGTCTGCTCTTGAGTTCTACTTGGTGTCGGCGCGCGAGAACTGAGCAAGTACCGCCACGCTCACCAGTACGAGCGCCGCGCCCAACAAACGAAAACCGGTGACCTGCTCGTTGAGTGCGAGCACGCCAACGGCAATTGACACCACGGGCTCAATGGTGCTGAGCACCGCCGCTTCACCAGGCCCAACGCGTGACACTCCGGCAAAGAAAAAGCCCATCGAGAGAACGGTGCCGATGATGGATGCGGCCGCAATCGCCAACCATCCGGTGCCATCAGTGGGGACATTCGGGTGCACCACGAGATACACCGCCCCGTGTGCGACTGCCGCACCCACCATCACATAGGTGAGCGAAGTGAATGCTCCGGCAATGTGCACAACGCGGCTGCTCAACACGATGTACCCCGTGTACCACAATGACGCGCCGAACATGAACAACACACCGGAAATGGAGCCTGCTTGTACTTGGCCCGCCGTGAGCGCCGCACCTATCACCGCAACGGCGAGGCATGAGATGACACGCACGGATGGTCGGTGACGCAAGAACACCCAACTAGCAAGAACCACGAACACGGGATAGGTGTAGAAGATGATGGTGGCCAAGCTGATGTCAATGCGTTGCACGCTGAAGAAATAGAACGACGCTTGCGGTGCGTATCCGATTGCACCCAACGCGAAGAGTTGCCAGGCAAGAACTCCATGCGGACGAGCTTTGTTGGTGCGACGAACTAGCGATACGACCACAAGTACAAATGATGCGATGAGAAATCGAACAGCAAGCATGCCCAATGGCTCGGCACCATGGTTGTAGGCAATACGTGCGAACCACGGCAGAAGGCCGAAGGCGGCGCCACTGATGAGTATGAAGACAACGCCCACGCGCTCAATGTAGTGCGCGAGTACAAGAAGCTGAGAGTGTGCTTACTTGTCCGTTTGCTTCAGTTGTTCTGCGATTGCACGATCGCGTTTGATGACATTGCGTGCAAGAACCGTGCCAATGATGCCAAGAGCAGAGAGCATGACTGCGAACACGGTGTATTGCATCCAGCCGCCACGGTCGCCCGACGCTTGTGGTTTGGAACCACAGTTCGGACGCGGGTTGGAATTCAAACATGCAGACGGTTCGTTTTCCAGCTTGCTGTACGGGGATGTGTCGGACACTGTGGCACCAGGCACGGTGGTGTCCGTTGTTGACTCGGCGTGTACGGCGGATGTTGCGAACGGCGCGATGGTGAGAAGTGCGGCACAGGCGATGGGTGCAAAACGGGGCATAAGACCATCGTCTCACGCCCACTAGGGTTGACAAAGTCATGGGTACTTCTTCTGCTCTCGCCAACCACGATGTAGTTCTTGTTGTGGACTTCGGTGCGCAATATGCCCAGCTCATCGCTCGTCGAGTTCGCGAGGCACAGGTGTATTCAGAAATCGTGCCGTTTCGTATTACGGCAGCAGAGGTTCGGGCAAAGTCGCCCAAGGCCATCATTTTGTCCGGCGGACCAAAGAGCGTTCACGTGGAAGGCGCGCCATCGCTGGATCCAGAGATTTATGAACTCGGCATTCCCATCTTGGGTATTTGTTACGGCTGTCAATTGGTGGCACAACAATTGGGTGGAACCGTTGATCGTGGTGGCCGCGGTGAATACGGGCGCGCAACACTCACACGTGCCACTGTTCCTTCTCGGTTGCTGGGAAGTGCGACACCCGATGTGCACGACGTGTGGATGAGTCACTTCGACTTCGTGAGTGCACCACCAGCCGGATTTGTTTCCACTGCGGCAACACCCGATGCACCGCACGCCGTCATTGAAAATGATGAGCGCCGTATTTATGGTGTGCAGTATCACCCCGAAGTGGTGCACACCACCAGTGGTCAGGACATGTTGGTGCGCTTCCTCATCGATATCGCCGGTTGTAAGGGTGACTGGACCATGGCCAGCATTGTCGAAGACCAAGTGGCAGCCATACGCGAACAAATTGGCAAGGAACGCGCCATTTGCGGTTTGTCTGGTGGAGTTGATTCGTCCGTTGCCGCGGCCATTGTTCACCAAGCAATCGGAAGCCAACTCACCTGCGTGTACGTGGATACCGGACTCATGCGTCGCGGTGAAAGCGAACAGGTAGTGGAGACTTTCCGTCGTTCCATGGGAATTGAACTCATTCACGTTGATGCCGGAGATCGTTTCTTCTCCGCGTTGCAAGGTGTGACCGAACCCGAGGCAAAGCGAAAGGCAATCGGGGAGTTGTTCGTGCGCATTTTTGAAGAGCACACGGGCGGACTCACCGACGCGAAGTTCCTGGTACAGGGCACCTTGTATCCCGACATTGTGGAGAGTGGCGGGCACGATGGCACTGCCGCCGTCATCAAGAGTCATCACAACGTGGGTGGCCTACCCGAAGACATGACGCTTGAGTTGTGCGAACCACTGCGAGCGTTGTTCAAAGATGAGGTGCGCAAAGTGGGCGTTGAAGTCGGCTTGTCCGACGACATCGTGTGGCGCCAACCATTCCCGGGTCCGGGTCTTGGTGTTCGCATCATCGGTGAAGTCACGCCGGACAAGGTGGCAACATTGCAGCACGCTGACGAAATCGTGCGTCAGGAAGTGAAGGCTGCTGGCCTTGAACGAGAGATTTGGCAGGCCTTTGCCGTACTGGCCGACATTCGATCGGTGGGTGTGATGGGAGACGAGCGCACGTATGGCCGCCCCATCATCATCCGTGCAGTCACTAGTGACGATGCCATGACCGCCGACTGGGCTCGACTGCCATATGACTTGCTGGAGAAGATGTCGAACCGCATCATCAACGAAGTTCCAGGCATCAATCGCGTGGTCTACGACGTCACCTCGAAACCACCCGGAACCATTGAATGGGAGTAGTGCACAAGGCGTGAAGCCTTGTGTTGTAAGGGTGAGAGCAGGCGACGGCGCGTCACTTCTGGCCCCAAGTACCCTTGAAGGGTCATGAACGAGACCCGCACTTCACGGGGGCCCAAGAGGTCCGTTCTCGCCTCAGTCTGTGCGGCTGTGCTGGTGCTGGTACCCGCGCTCCTGCCAACGGTGGCATCGGCCGACTCCATTGACGACAAGCGCCGCCAGGCTGCCAACATCGCCGACCAACTAGAGAAGCTCACCGAGCAAATGGACGCCCTCGGCGAGGACTACTCCCAGTCGCTGGTGCAGCAGTCCGACCTATCCGCCGAAATCAAGAAGGCTCAGGCCGATGTTGCGGCGGCCGAGGCGCAGGTGGCACAAATGCGTGGCACGTTGTATGCGTCAGCTCTTGCACAGTTCATGCATGGCGGGCGTAATTCCACGCTCACGAATCTGTTGGCATCTGCCGGGGGTGTGCAAGATGCGCTCCAGCGAGGCGAGCTTTCATCAATTGCACTGAACCAGGGTTCACTCACCACCGACTCGCTCGATGCCACCGCCACTGAGTTGACAAAGAAGCGCAAGACTCTCGAAGCCAAGAAGAAGCGAGCGGAAAGCGTTGCTGCCAACGTGTTGAAGCGTCAAAGTGCGGCTGAAGCACTTGCTGCCCGATATACCGATCTGCAGAAGTCCGTGCAAGGAGATCTTGTCGATCTGCTTCGTCAAGAACGCCAACGTCGCGAAGCCGAGGCATTGACCGCTGCGCAACGATCAGCTGCCGGATACAACAGTAAGTACGCAGCTATTCGTGCGCGATACAAAAACATCCCGAACGTTTCGGCTCGCGCA
>JALQYL010000110.1 GCA_023254135.1 Ilumatobacteraceae bacterium
ACCACATGTACGGCGATCCGTTCCTTGAGCAGCGCCACTGGGGCGACTAACTCACCGCACGAAGATAACGAGCGCGGACATTATCGCTGCGAATGCCGCAATAAGTAGTGAGTTGCCGCCAATGACCCACTTGATCATGCTCTTTGTTTGATTGTGGATTTCTTTTTGGAATGTAATCGTTTGCTTATCTAGAAGCGCTTTGGTTTCCGCTTTGGCGAGGGCAAATGAATTCTCGATGTCCTTCTTCAGCGCAATGTCACTCCAATCGAATGGTGGAATGGCCTCCATCATTGTGACTGCTGCTTCTTTGTCCATGATGAGCTCCAGTTGGGTGTGCAAATGATGCTTGCTCTCAATAGTTAATGCCACGGTACAACAACCTTTCGCCGGATTCTTACGACATATATGTGTGCGGGGCGGCGAAAGAGCGGAAGCGGTAGTTATACGTCCCACCAAATGGTGGCGAGGTGGCGTCGCGTCACAGGATGTGATTCCAGGTAAGCGCGAATGTCGGTGTCGCGGTCGGCTGTTAGGCAGAGGCGAATACGTGTGAACTCCACGTCGGTATTTGTGACGGGGCGAACTTCGGATTCCTGCACGAACTCTTCAAGGTGAGCGTCGTAACCCAGCGCGCGAACAACGGCGAGAGCATCGAGCGAACTGGGGGAGGTGGGACGATCGAGGTTCCAGAACTCTTTCCACATTGCCGAGAGTGATGACAGAGGGTGCAGCGTGGGAATTTCCACCACCACGCGCTTGCGTGCGTGCGACGACAATGCATGCACGAATGGCGCAAGATTCTGCACGTTGTAGAACACGTGGTGACACACCACCACGTCTGCCGTTGCTGTGATATCAGAGACGTCGGGCCAATCGCCGAGAACTGTGTCGCATGAAATGCCCCGTTGCGTGGCTTGGTCTGCAAACACATCGAGCATTTCCTGTTGGTGATCAACGCCGATTACATGCGTGGCGGGTGGCACCAAACCAAATGCCGCACGACCTCCACCACATCCAATGTCAAGCACCGAGCCGCCGTTGGCGAGAATTTCCAGTGCGCGATGTCGTGATGGAACATCGACATACAGGTTGCCTTGAGGCGTAAACGTGGAGACAGGGTGAATCCAGGGGGATTGCGGAGCGGCATCAAGAATGTGTTGTGGAATACCCCATTGCTGCAGGCTGTGGGCCCAATGCTCCAATGCGTCGTTCGTCATGAGGCAAGTCTCGCATGACTGTGCGGCAACGCAGAATTAAACAGCAGTGATGCAGAGGGTGTCGCCACTGGTGAGCGAGCCGATGGTTTCAGGTTGAGTATCGCCGTAGATGGCGCCCAACATTCCTTTCACCATGCCGCGTTCGACGGCGCAGATGACAGGGTGTTCCATGGCCACATCACCGAAGGGGCAATGGCTGGTAATGATGCGCAACTTGTCATTTTTGTTGTCGGTGTGTGCGGCAAAACCGTGAGCAGTGAGTGCATCAGCAACAGCCTGAATGGCAGAGCGCAATGATCGATGACCAACAGCTGCGTCGTGTCCGGTGAGCCCAGTGGCCATGGCTTGCCCGTATTCGTTGCCCACTTGCTCAGCGATGAGATGGGCAGTTTCTTCAGGAAGCGCGGCGAGCGCCTTTCCCAACAATGTGAGAACAAGGTCATCGGTGCGTACGGGGAATTCGAATTCAGGTTCGGTGGACGAGACGCGATAGTGCTTCGAGGGGCGACCAACCCCTGCACCTTTGGCACGCTCCACGGTGACTTCCAAATAGCCACCGGCGGCCAACTTGTCGAGGTGATGGCGAGCCACGTTGGCATGCAGGTCAAACTTGTCAGCAACCTCTGCGGCAGTGACACCCTCGGTGTGTTCGCGGGCGTGCAAGTAGATGGCACGGCGCGTAGGGTCGCCAAAAGCCGATGTGATGGCCGACACGGTGGCGGTGAACGCCTTCGGTGTCATGACGCTGGTGGTGCTCACTTCAGACACGCAGGTATTATACCTATGGCCGTAGTGCAAATACCCCCATTGGAGTTCCCATGTCCACACCTTCCGTTGAACAGGTCATCGAAGCCCTTCGCCCTGTTGAAGACCCCGAACTCCATCGATCCATTGTTGATCTCGGCATGGTGGAGAACGTTGCTGTTTCCAGCCAAGGCGTGTCGCTCACCATTGCGCTCACTGTGGCTGGTTGTCCTATGCGTAACGAAATTCAGAATCGCGTGACGTCTGCATTGCAACCGTTGATGGGCGGTGCGCCTGTCAGTTTGAACTTTGGTGTGATGACCGATGAGCAGCGCGCCAACGTGCGCACCATGCTCAATGGCAACCCCAGTGCAACCGCTGGCTCGCAACAAGCACATGGTCATGCAGAAGGTCGCGCCATTCCCTTTGCGCAGAAGAACTCAAAGACGCGCCCCATCCTCATTTCTTCGGGCAAGGGCGGCGTGGGCAAGAGCAGTGTCACCACCAACCTTGCCGTGGCGCTTGCGGCACGCGGCAACACCGTTGGTGTTCTCGACGCCGACATCTACGGCTTCTCCATTCCGCGCATGCTGGGTACCGATGTTGAGCCCGTCGTTATTGACGCAATGATTGTTCCCGTCGAGAACTACGGCGTTCGCTGTTTCTCCATGGGCCATGTGAACCGTGAGAACAAGGCAATCGTGTGGCGTGGCCCCATGTTGCACAAGGCGCTCGAGCAATTTCTCACCGATGTGTATTGGGATGAGCCCGACTACTTGTTGGTCGACATGCCTCCTGGCACCGGCGACATCGCAATGAGCTTGGCGTCATACCTGCCCACCGCAGAAGTCATCGTTGTCACCACGCCGCAAGAAGCTGCGCAAACAATTGCGCACATGTCGGCACGTATGGCAAAGGTGGTCAACCTGCCCGTTCGTGGTGTCATCGAAAACATGTCGTGGTTCACCGGCGACGATGGCAAGAAGTATGAAATCTTCGGATCAGGTGGCGGACAAAAGTTGGCCGACGAGATCGGTGTGCCATTGCTCGGACAGGTGCCGTTGGTGCCACAGCTGCGTGAAGGTGGCGACGATGGCAAGCCCATTGCCGCCGTCGCACCCGACAGCGAGGCAGGCAAGGCGTTCCACGCGTTGGCAGCCAGCATCGACGCAATGAAGCCCAAGAAAAAGTTCAGCGCCGGCCTCAAACTTCTCTGACCTGTACGGTTGTAGTCACTCTCAGTCATCCAAAGGAACACACGTGGACATTCGAATCGGAATCACACAAGCACCTCGCGAAATCGCCATCGAGGTGGAAGACGATGCAAAGTCACGCGAGGCGTTAAAGGCCAACGTGGAAAAAGCACTCAAGGGCGAGATTGCCACCTTGTGGATCACCGACAAGAAGGGTCGCGACATCGCCGTACCCGCTGCAAAAATTGCATACGTGGAAATTGGCACTGGCGACGACGGCAAGCGCATCGGCTTCGGAGGCTGATTCACATCCTCATTGCCTGACATTGTCGGGCTTGCCACCTGTGGGTGGGGCAGACTGGAACCCGAAAGGGAGACCACATGGCCACCATTAGCGAACTCGCCCGCGAACACACCGAGCTCTCAAAAGAGCAGACCACGCACCTTGCCAACTTGGTGAGTGAGTGGGGCATGTTGGCCGACCTCTGTTTTGCTGACCTGTTGCTGTACGTGCCCGTGGCAGACAACGAGAACTGGTTGGTGGTGGCGCAGGTACGTGCCGCTACCGGTCAAACGCTGTACATCTCCGACTGGGTGGGCACCATGGCGAGCAATGGTGAACGCCCACTCATCGCACAGGCGTTCCGCTCGAAGAGCATTGTGGAAGACGAAATCTTCGTGGAAGGTATCGAAGAGGACTGCCGCATGATGGCAATTCCTGTGGTGTTCGAGGGTGAAGTGATTGCAGTGCTCACACGCGAGTGGTCGCGCCGCACGGGTCGTCAGCCTGGTGAGTTGGAGCGCACGTATCTGGAGATGTTCGACAGATTCGCCGACATGATCATCAAGGGTGCGTTCCCCTTTGCGGGTCGTGTCGCCGACAGCAGTGTGGCGCCTCGCGTGGGAGACGGTGCCATCGTTCTCGATGAAAACGCACGTGTGCGTTATGCGTCACCCAACGCAACGTCGGCATTGCATCGAGTGGGCATCAGTGCCAACGCGGTGGGGCAAACACTCGCCGAATTGGGTGTGGTCGATTCATCTGTACGTCAGGCGTATGAACGCTTTCAACCAGTGGTGGAGGAGTTCGAGCAAACAAGTGATGTCACACTGCTCACGCGTTGCATCCCCATTGTTGATGAAGTGGATGGCGCCCCAACGGTGACTGGCGCCGTGATGTTGTTGCGCGACGTGAGCGAATTGCGTCGTCGCGACCGCATGATTCTTTCGAAAGATGCAACCATCCGTGAGATTCACCACCGTGTGAAGAACAATCTGCAAACAATCTCTGCATTGCTTCGATTGCAGGGTCGTCGATTGGAATCGGCCGAGGCCAAGGCGGCAGTCGCAGAGTCGGTGCGCCGCATTCGCACCATTGCGTTGGTGCACGAAACGTTATCAAGCAGCAAAGAATCTTCGGTTGATTTTGATGATG
>JALQYL010000111.1 GCA_023254135.1 Ilumatobacteraceae bacterium
CTCATTGGCGCCGCCGGAATTGGCGCCATAGAACTCACACGTCGCATTCAAAAGCGATTCTTTGCATAAGACATCGGTACACACGTACCCGCATTGAAAATTTGCAATACCTACACTTGAGACGTGGGTGACGTTTCACTTCCTGGCATTTCCATGCAGGACTTAACCAAGTATTACGGCACGCAACGCGGAGTGGAAGACATCACGTTCGATGTGAATGCAGGTGAGGTGGTGGGCCCAACGGCTCGGGCAAAACCACGGTGATGCGCATGCTCATGGGTCTGTTGCACATCACACGTGGGTCGGCACAGATTCTGGGTTCACCCGTTGCCGTCAAGGATCCGTCGGTGCGCGCGCAGGTGGGTTACCTGCCCGGCACATTGGGTCTGCACAAGAACCAGACCGTGGGTGAGTACCTGCAATACATGGCCGACATGCGCTCCGTTGACTGCAGCAGGAACATCGCGGCTTTGTGTGAACGTTTCTCCGTTGACCCATCCCGAGACATTTCTTCGTTGTCAAAGGGCAACAAGCAGAAGGTGGGTGTGATCCAAGCATTCATGCATTCGCCACGCGTTCTTATTCTCGACGAACCAACATCTGGTCTTGATCCCATCGTGCAACGTGAATTCGAGAATCTGTTGGCCGAATCTCGCGACAACGGTGCAGCCGTGCTTTTGTCGTCCCACGTGATGCATGAGGTGGAAGTACTTGCAACACGTGTGGCCATCATCAACAACGGCAGTTTGGTGGTGGTGGGTGACGTCAACACCATGAAGGCACGCACTTTGCGCACATTGAAATTCGACTTCGACCAGGAAGTACACGCGTCCGTGTTCGAGGGTGTTGAAGGTGTTCACTCCGTGAACGCGGCGGGACACTCCGTTGAATGCACTGTGGTGGGAAGCGAAACGGCCGTGCTGCAACTAGCAGTGGCCCACAACGTTCGCTCCGTCACCTCGCACGAGCCCAGTCTTGAAGACATCTTCATCACGGAGACGGAGAATCATCATGCTTCGTAAACCGTTGTACCTGAAGTCGTTGCGAGACCATGCGCGGGGCATTGCAGGTTGGGTGGGCGGCATCATTCTGATCGTGGTGGTGCAATTGAGCGTGTACCCCACCATTCGCGATTCGGCCGAAGGCTGGTCGGAACTCACCAAACAATTCCCGAAGGCATTGCAGGAAATTTTCAGAATGAGCGACTACGGGTCGGAGCGCGGTTACTTGTCCACCGAACTGTTGTCGTTCATTGTGCCGTTCATCTTCATTGGCCTTGGTTGCACGTGGGGCGCGCGTGTCACCACGGAAGACGAGGAATCGGGGGCGGCCGATGTGGCGCTGGGCTTGCCCATCAGCAGACATTCCTACGTTGCAACTCGCATGGTGGCGATGTTCAGTGTGTTGTTGCTCGCCGGTGTTTCGTTTTTTTGCACACTCTCGGTGGGTGCGCGCATTCTGAACATGTCCATCTCGCTGTCCGACTATGCGGTGGCCTCTCTCACGTTGACGGCAGTGGCCATCTTCTTTGCCTCACTCGCCACATGCTTCGGAGCCCTGTGGGGCAAACGAACCATGGCACTGGGCGTGGCGATGGCCACGGCCATTGCACTGTTCATTCTCTATTCGCTTGCGCCCTTGGTCGATTTCTTGGAACCCACCACGAAGGTGAACCCCATTCAGTGGACCATTGGCTCCCAACCGCTCACGAATGGGTTCGACCCTGCGTACATGTTCTGGACAGTGGCACTGTCGGTGCTGTTTGGTGCACTCACGTTCGTGCTGTACCAGCGCCGAGACATTTCCAGTTAGCTATTGCTGAAGCTCTAGTCCGGCAAAAGTGCCGTCGGCGCGCCATTGCTCCAACAAACGTGCGAATGCGTTGGGACCCTTGCCATAACTGCCGTTTTGTGCGGCGCGCTCTGCTGGCTTTCCCTCATTGTTGTAGTAACCAGGAGTGCACGCCTCGAGGTACTTGAGGTTCATGGTGGAGTTCGCCTTGATGTCTTCCACCCAGTCATGTTCGGCTTGTTCGCTTGTCTCCATACGAGTGATGCCATTGTCGAGATTGTGTCTCACCACATGTGCAATGTGAATGGCTTGCTCATTCAACATGTGTGGGAAGTTCACGGAGAATCCCGACTGCTGATTGGAAACGATGAAACTGTTGGGGAATCCGCGTGAGAAGAACCCGTGGTAGGTCTGCACGCCATTGGCCCACTTCTCACTCAATGTGAGTCCGTTGCTGCCATACACCTGATATCCGGAACGGCGGGTGTAGTCGGTGCCCACTTCGAAACCGGTGGCGAAGATGAGACAGTCCAACTTGTATTCCACGCCATTGGCAACAACGCCCTCCGGCGTGATGCGCTCTACTCCCCTGCCTTCGGTATCGACCAACGTGACGTTCGGACGATTGAACGTGGGCAGATAGTCATCGTGGAAACACGGACGCTTGCAGAATTGGCGGTACCACGGCTTCAACGCCTCAGCAGTTGCTTCGTCCTTCACGATGTCGTCGACTCGCGAGCGGATTTGATTCATCTTTTCGAAGTCGGCCAGTTCAACGATGGTGCCAATTTGTTCCGGACTGGTACCCAGGCCACCTTCCTTGCGCGCGCGCAACATGAGATTGCCCACGATCTCGGTCCAACCATCGTTCACCAAGTCTTCGGTGTCGAATTGACCCGATGTGAGATTGGTGAAGTTCTCATTGCGGCGGCGTTGCCAACCTGGTTGCAATGATTTCACCCATTCAGGATCGGTGGGTTTGTCATCGCGCACATCAATGGAAGACGGTGTGCGTTGGAAGACGAAGAGTTGTTTCGCACCCGCACCCAAATGTGGAACGCACTGCACGGCAGTTGCGCCGGTGCCAATGATGCCCACCACTTTGTCTTTCAAACCATCAAGATTCCCCTTGCTGGTGCCACCGGTGTATGCGTAATCCCAACGGCTGGTGTGGAACGAATGACCAGCGAACGTTTCCACTCCGGGAATGCCCGGCAACTTGGGTCGGTGCAACGGACCGTTGGCCATGGCCAGGAACCGTGCAGCAATTTCATCGTTGCGATTGGTGCGAATGATCCAACGACGACGCTCCTCGTTCCAACGCACCTCGGTGACCTCGGTTTGCAGAAGCGCACGTGGGTACATATCGAAGTGTTCAGCGATGCGATGACAGTGAGCCAGGATTTCGGGAGCGGGCGTGTACTTCGAGGCCGGCATGAAGCCTGTCTCCTCAAGAAGTGGAAGGTAAATGTACGACTCAACATCGCATGCAGCGCCGGGATAACGATTCCAGTACCACGTGCCGCCGAAGTCGCCACCTTTTTCAATCATTCGGAAATCGTTGACGCCTTGTTCGCGCAAGCGGGCAGCAATGAGCATGCCGCCGAAGCCACCACCCACGATGCCCACTTCCACTTCCTCCACAACTGCCTCGCGTTGCATTGGTTGCACGTAGGGGTCGTCGAGATAGTGAGCGAATTCGCCCTTTATTTCTTGGTATTGCTCGTTTGCGTCAGCACGCAAACGCTTGTCGCGTTCGGCGCGGTAACGATCTCGTAATTGGTCTGCGTCGAAATCGATGCTCATGCCTTGGCACCCACGCGCGCACGTGGGAAGACGCGCAAGAAGTTGCCCGAATTGAACTTGTCGATTGATTCTTGCGGCATTCCTTGCATCACTGATTCAAAGCGAGCAATGGGGTCGCGGCCGCCTTCGGTATGTGGGTAGTCGCTGGAGAACAAGTAGAGCTCGTCGTTCGACTGTTCCACCAAACGCGAAACGTCTTCGAACACGAACGGCGTGAAGGCCATTTGTTGTGTGATTTGTTCGCTGGGTGTGCGCTTGAAGCTCTTGAGACGCTCGTCAACGCGTGAGTACGCCTTGTGAATCTGATCGAGACGTACAAGGACCTCGGGAACCCAACCGGCACCCAATTCCACCGATGCCATCTTGAGGTTGGGGAACTCCTCCAACACACCATCGAGAATCATCATCGATACGAAGGTTTCAATGCCCTGATGCAACACAGCCGCATCACGTGCACGAACGTTTTCGCCACCGCCCATCCAGTCCTTCACTGCTGCACGACCGTTGTTGCTCCATTCACGTGGCAACTGCAGAGGGTTGCCACCAACGTGGAACACCAATGGAATCTGGGCTTCTTGCAACAACGCCCAGATGGGGTTGTAGTCAACGTGCGTGGGTGAACGTTCGCCGGCAAGGCGATGCGGAATCCACATGGCCTCCAAGCCGTTCTCAATGCTCCACTTCACTTCTTCAAGCGCAAGCTCGGGGTTTTCCAAAGGAATGGCGGCGACGCCCATGAGACGATCATCAATGGAGCAGAAGTCGGCCATGTGACGGTTGTGTGCGCGAGCTCCGCCGTAACGAACCTTGTCTTCGATCTTCTTGCTGGGAGAGAAGGGCATG
>JALQYL010000112.1 GCA_023254135.1 Ilumatobacteraceae bacterium
TGTCCGTTACAAATGTCGAACCAACGAGCTGTGTCACGCACGCTTCGCGTGGTGGCGCCAACGGTGACAGTGAGGTTGCCGTACTGCACGTGTGGGCCGCGCGGAATGCGACCAAACGTTGATTTCAAACCGACAAGTCCGGTGAAACCAGCAGGAATTCGAATGGAGCCACCGCCGTCGCCAGCACTTCCAAGAGTGAAGAGCCCGCCAGCAACTGCTGCTGCGCTTCCGCCCGATGATCCGCCAGGTGTGTGCTCTGTGTTCCACGGATTGCGCGTAGCGCCGTTCAACACGGTGCGAGTGACATTCACACCACCGAACTCACTTGCTGTAGTGAGTGCGAAGTGATTGGCGCCAGCTTGTTGCAAACGCGACACCATGGTGGAAGTGAAGTCAGCCTTACGGTCTGCAAATGGAACTGATGCTTCTGTGGCTGGCCAACCCTGCACAAAGTCGAGTTCTTTCACGCCCAGTGGCACACCGCCAAAGGGGAGTGAAGTATCCGCTTTGTCGGCGCGTGCGAGTGCGGCATCGGTATCAATGAAAGAAACTGCGTTGAGTTGCGACGACTTCACCGCAGCCAATGTGGCCTCTAATTCCTCGCGTGGCGAGCGTCGTTTGGCGCGAAATTCCTCCACAAGTGAGCAAGCGTCTCCGAGCCATGGCGAATCTGTCATAAGGGAGGAACTTACTCCACCATTTCCAGCCTCAATCCGTTGAAACAACGGGCTCGGAACTACAGTCGTCAAGGCATGGATAGCCGTACCTTCTTGGGTCTCCAACAGACCCACAACCCCTTTCGTTGGTACCTTCCGGTCGAAAAGAAGCTCTGCACTGGCGGCAACTTCCTCTACGGCGGAAGTGCCTTGGGCGCTGCCATTTCAGCTCTTGAGGGAGCCACTGGTCGCAAGGTCATTTGGGTGACCGCGCAATATCTCAGTTATGCCCGCCCGGGTGAAGTGATGGACATCGATGTCATCGTGCCAGTGGCAGGCAATGCCATCACCCAGGCTCGTGTGGTGGGTCACGTGGGAGACCGCGAGATCATCACGGTGAATGCGGCACTCGGCGACCGCGACTTCCAGTTCGAGGGTCAATTCGAAAAGATGCCCGAAGTAGGCAAGCCCGACGATTACGAAGATTGGAAGCATCGATTCCTCATGCCCGGCACCATTCACGATTTCATGGTGGAGCGTGTGGTCAAGGGGCGTACCGAGAAGGAACTGGATGAGACTCTTGGTGATGGTCAAACAATCATGTGGGCACGTTTGCCCGAGGTGATTGATGGTGTCGATGCTGCTGCACTTGGTGTGCTGGGCGATTTCGTGCCTCGCGGTGTGGGGCAGGCACTTGGCATTCGCGGTGGCGGTAATTCACTCGACAACACATTGCGCGTCATGAACCTGGTGCCCACAACATGGGTGTTGCTCGACATTCGCATTCACGGCGTCGCTCGCGGTTTCGGGCACGGTTTGGTGCACATGTTCGCTGAAGACGGAACTCTCATGGCCACCGCCAGTCAGAGTTGCATCGTTCGAATCCACAAGGAGTAGTCATGACTGCATACGGAGCAAAAGAACATCACGGAATGCCGGTACGCCCTGGCATGACAGTGCCATTGCCTGGACACCTGCACACGCACCGTGACCGCCTCATCGAACTTGCAGACATGGGATATACCGATATTTGGTCAGCCGAAGCCGATGGTGCCGATGCATTCACACCCCTTGCCATGGCAGCAGCTTGGGAGCCGCGCCTTCGTTTGGGAACTGCAATTGTTCCTGCGTTTACACGTACACCCGCATTGTTCGCGCAGTCCGTTGCCACGCTTGCAGATGCTGCACCAGGTCGTTTTGCTATCGGAGTTGGATCTTCCAGCAACGTCATCGTTGAGAAGTGGAACGGTGTTCCCTTTGATGAGCCATACAAGAAGGTGCGCGACGTGGTGCGTTTCTTGAAGGACGCATTGTCCGGGGAGAAAGTCACGAAGGAATATGACACCTTCAACGTGAACGGATTTCGTTTGGGAATTCGACCCGAAGTGAAGCCGCCCATTTTGGTTGCCGCACTTCGCGAAGGAATGTTGCGGCTTGCTGCACGAGAAGCAGATGGTGCAATCATCAACTGGCTGAGCCCGGAAGATGTGACCACCGTTGCCAAAGTGGTGCACGATGCAGCAGAGGGCACGCCAAAGGAAATTACCGCGCGAATCTTCGTCTGCCCGTCCACCAACACTGAAGTAGTGCGCACGGCGGCACGTTTTGCGATTGCTGCGTATCTCAATGTGCCGGTGTACGCACAGTTCCACGCCTGGCTCGGCCGAGGCGATGAATTGAAGGGTATGTGGGACATGTGGAAGGCGGGCGACCGCAAGGCTGCATTGGCTGCCATTCCCGATGAAGTGGTGGACCAGCTCATCGTGCATGGTTCACCTGACTATTGCCGCGATCGCATTCGTCAATATTTCGACAACGGTGTCACCACGAGTTCCCTGGCCATCATGCCGTTTGACCCCGAATTGAACTACTGGGAAGCAGTGAAGTCGCTGTCGCCAGCGGCTCACAAATAAGTCAACAGAATCGGCAGGGGGAGCCACAATGAGCGAAGAGTCAGGAGCCACGCGCGAAGGGTGGAAACTGCTCATCGCCACATTGCGCCTGCAACAGAAAGCGCTCATTGGCGGTGCCTGTGTCGGCTTGTTGTGGACGCTGGGCAAGGTGTCGGTCCCACAACTCACCAAGTTGGCCATTGACCGCGGCATCAACAAGAACGGCTCGCTGCTGTTCTGGACCTTGCTCATCCTTGGTGCAGCTGTTGTTGCCGGATTCTTCGCCGCATGGCGTCGATACATCGCGTTCCGAGAAAGCCGTCTGTCGGAAACCATGCTGCGCGAGCGCATCTTCGCCCAAATTCAAGGGCTGCACGTGGGCTTCCATGACCGTGCACAAACGGGTCAACTCATGAGCCGTTCGTCCAGCGACCTGCAACAGGTGCAGGGGTTTGTGGTGAACATTCCCATTTTTGTTTCACAGATCACCATGGTGATTGGCGTGGTGATCATCTTGTTCATGTCCGACCCATTGTTGGCGGCCGTGTCATTGTTTCCCTTGCCATTCATCAACTTCTCCGCACGCAGCTTCTCCAACAAGATTCACCCTGCCGTTCTGGCAGTGCAGCAAGAGCAAGCGCAGTTGGCCAACGTGGTGGAAGAAACCGTGTCGGGCGTGCGTGTCATCAAGGGTTTCGGTGCCGAGGGTGTGCAGCAGGAGAAGTTGAATCGCGAGGCGGATGACATCCGTCGTGAGTCAATGCGCGCCGCCCGCATTCGCAGTCGTTTCCTTCCCGCCATCGACCTTCTTCCGTCTCTTGGTTTGGTGGCGGTGTTGGGTCTTGGTGGTCACCGTGTCATCAACGGAGATATGTCGCTCGGTGGTCTGGTTGCGTTCAACACATATCTCACCATGCTCATTTGGCCCATGCGCAACATCGGTATGACCGTTGCGTTTGGACAACGTGCCGCGGCTGCGTTGGTGCGCGTGAACGAAATTCTCTCCGAAGTTCCCGCCATTCAAGATGCGCCGAAGCCCGTTGCACTTCCGAAGGCCGGTCTTGCCCAGCCGGTGGGAGCCGTGGAGTTCAACAACGTTCGTTTCAACTACGAAGTGGGTCACACCGATGTACAGGTGTTGAACGGTCTTTCCATTTCCATTGCACCAGGCGAATCGGTGGCCATTGTGGGAGCCACTGGTTCAGGAAAGTCCACCATTACGCGTTTGTTGTTGCGGTTCTACGATCCACAGTCGGGCACCATTTCGCTTGATGGCGTGAATTTGAAGGACCTCACGTTGTCGGACCTTCGACGTTCGGTGGGTGTGGTGTTCGAGGACACCTTGTTGTTCCATGACACCGTGTCGGCCAACATTGCATTCGCTAAGCCCGGCATTGGGTTCGACATTGTGCAACGCGCCGCAAAGCTTGCTGGTGCGCATGATTTCATCATGCAGTTGCCCGAGCAATACGACACGGTGCTCGGTGAACGCGGTTTCTCACTGTCGGGTGGTCAACGTCAGCGCATTGCCATTGCGCGTGCAATCGTCGCAGACCCTCGCGTGTTGGTGCTCGATGACGCAACATCCGCCGTTGACCCCACCAAGGAACATGAGATTCGCGATGCCCTCGCCACTGTGATGCGCGGTCGCACTACGTTGGTGATTGCACATAGGCCCGCCACCATTGAATTGGCCGACCGTGCAGTGTTGCTCGACAACGGAGTGATCGCTGCCAGTGGCACGCACAAGGAATTGCTGGAGACAAACGCCCGTTACCGCGAGGTCTTGGCG
>JALQYL010000113.1 GCA_023254135.1 Ilumatobacteraceae bacterium
CGCGAGAACAACGCGATTTCTATTTCGTCGGGTTCGCTCAACGCCACATTTGCTCCCGCTGATCCAAACGGAAATGCATCCGCGCTTGACGCGGACGGAAACATTCATCTCAAAGTGGGCGACAAAATAAAGATTCGTATGGCTGGTTTCTTGCCTGGTTCAGGTGTGGAAACGTGGATGTTCTCGACTCCCACCCTTTTAGGCACAGCAAAGGTTGATGCCAAGGGTGGCATTGACAAAGATTTTGTCATTCCTGCATCCATGCCCAATGGAAAACATCGCATCGCTCTTTCAGCCACCACCGCAGACAACAAGCCAGCAACAATTGCTCTCGGTGTCGTGGTGGGAGAAGTCAACCAAAAGAGCAAAACCGCTGTGGTTCTCATCGTTCTTGCATTGGCTACAGCTGTATTGGGTGGACTTGCACTCCCTGCAGTGTCGCGACGCCGACGCCGGGCATAAGAAATTACCTTCTAGCCAATGGCGATGGTGGTGAGATCTTCACCCACTGTCACCATTCCGGTGTAGCCACCGTTGCGTACGTCGTCCTCGAACTTTTGCTTCTGTTGATCTGTGGTGGGTGAAGGAATGAGATGCGTGAGCAAAAGATGCTTGATTGCATAGCGTTGCGCGAACTCACCAAGTGTCACCGAATCTGAGTGGTAATCAAAAATTTGTTCGAATGGTGTGCCCTGGGCCGACTTTGCCATCGCCCGTGTGCGGCACGCCTCATGCACCAATACATCTGCGGTGCGAGCGAGTGCGAACACTTCGTCACACACCCGTGTATCGCCTGAGATGACTACAGAGCCATCAGGAGTGGTGACTCGATACGCCACGGCATCCAAGACGGGTTCATGGTGCACCGCCACCGCTTCCACCACCACTTCAGAACCTGCTGAGCGCCACACTTCTTGAGGCTCGAACTTGGCATCAAATGCCTTGATGTCAAGTCGCATGTCAACATTGCCTGTGTGTTCCTGTCGAACATGGATGTCATCGTCGAAAGCGTCCATCATGCGTTCAACGAAACGCAGAGCAGAACCTCGAGGAGTCACGATGGGAAGAGGTCCGGCTTTCGTGAGATTCTCCTGAATCCAGCGCGTGAGAACAACGTCCGGAAGATCAACAACGTGGTCACTGTGATAGTGAGTCACGAACAATGCCGTGAGGGTGGTGGGCGTGACTCCGGCTTCAATCATGCGCAGCACGGTGGCTCTGCCGGCGTCGAACTGCAGCGAGATGTCTTTGTATCGCACCAAGACGCCGGCGCCTGCACGACCTGGCGCCGCATGTGGCACTCCTGTTCCGGTGAGTGTGACTGTGGTGTCGGACATGTTCCGAACATAGACGAAGGCCCCGCACCTACCGCATTGGTAAGCACGGGGCCTTCGAATGAAACGTGATTATGGAATCAGTACGACTACTGCACGACGGTTCTTGTCCTGCGCAGCCTTTGATGTTCCGGTGCTTGCTGGGTCAAGTGCGCCCACTGCAGCGATTGCGATTGGAGCAGTGGAGCCCAACTTCTTCAATGCAACCACGACAGAAGATGCACGCTTCTTCGAGAGTGCCTGGTTCTCTGTGGTGTTACCCATGAGGGTGCCCGAGTGGCCGGCAATCAAGATGGAGCCTGCCTTCTTGATTTGTGGAAGAAGGCTGGTGAGGCGCTTCGAGGAAGATGCCTTCATGTCAGCTGAACCAGCTTCGAAGTACAGCGGTGAAAGCACTGCGATTTCATTACCCACTTGCAGGGTGCTGATATCGGTTGCCACCACCGTGGTCTTCAATGTGCGCAATACGGCACGTGTCTTGACGTTCACGATTGTCGCGACGCACTTGCCATCATCGAGGAAGACCAGATCGTCATCGTTTGGCAGACACACCGAAGGAGTCTTGGAAACGATGTCGTAGATCTTTGCTTCGGCAGCAGTCATTGCGTTGATGGCGGAATCGGCCGACACCTTTGCAGGGGCCGTGGTGTACACCTTTGCATCGGTGATGGTGACGCCTGGAATCGCGTTCGCATATGAACCCGTGGTTGCTGTTGACGAGTTCGAACTGGATGACCTTGATGATCCTGATGATGGACCCACCGTCACGGCTGACGAATAGTTAGAAGTGAATCCGTCTGCATAGGAGTTGTTCACACCGGCAGCACCGGTTTGCATCACACTCACCACGTATGTCTTTGTTTTGTCGATGTTGTACGTGGTGGGCATGCTCATACCAATGCTCATCATGTAATACGTTGCATCGATTGTTGCTGCGCCACCGGTGATGGTGGGGTTTGAAACCAATGCGGGCGACAGGATGGTAGAGCCCTGTACATAATCAGGTGGCTTGATCATCACGCGTATGCTTGCGCCCGCAAGTAGACCGGTCACGTTGATCACGATCTTGTTCGCGGTTGAAGAGAAGCTTGCGCTTGAAATCGATGGTGCACTCACAGTGTCAGCACTGACCGTGACAGTCTTGGTGCCGACCGCAGTGGTTGCTGCGGTGGTGTTGTTCTGGGACAATTGACCCCAGGTGTTGTCGCCCCAGCAGTAGCGGCCGTAACAAACAAATCCGTTTGTGAGCGATGGCGAAACAGAGAAGTCAATGTTGCCGCGTGCACCGTTGTTGGTGAAGCTACCTGCGGCAGCGATGGCCTGCGGCGTGTTGAATGATGCGGTAGCAGCACTGCTGACCTGATTGGTGGAGTTGTCACCCCAGCAATACAAAGTGACGCTGTGGTGCATGCATGAGGTCTTTCCACCCAATGCAAAGGCCATGCTGACTCCGTTGGTTGCGTTGGTGAAGCCACCCGAGTTTGAAACGGTTGTCGGAGTGCTGCGGTTGGTGGTGGTGCCATCGCCCACTTGACCCTTGTCGTTCAGGCCCCAACATTTCACGGTGGAGCTTGCTCGTGAACATGTTGTTCCAAAGCCCGCACCAATGTTCTTGGGCTGTTGCACGTTGGACATACCGCTCACCACTACTGGTGACGTGCGGTCTGTGGTGGTGCCATCGCCCAACTGTCCGTATTGGTTATCGCCCCAGCAATAGAGGTCATAAGAACCGGCGTTGGACGTTGCACATGCATGCGAATCACCAATCGCAACGTCGGTACCGCTCAAGATGCCGGTGGTGTTGAACGGAGAACCGAGAGGTACGGGGATGTTGGCGTTGGTGGTATTTCCGTTACCCAACTGGCCCTGGTCGTTTCGGCCCCAGCAGTAGACCACAAATGCGGAGCCGTTGGTCTTTGACACGCATGTGGTGTCGCCGCCAGCCCACACTTTTGAAATATTGGTGTTGGTGAACGAACCGTTGTCTGCCACAAGGGTGAGTTGATTCTTGGCAATGTTTGTGCCGTCGCCCAACTGACCATATGTGTTGTCACCCCAGCAATACACAGCGCTTGCTGGTGACATGGTGGGTGATCCCACTGCGCATGTGTGGTTGTTTCCGTTGGCAAACTCCATCAAGTTCACGGCGCCAGCGAGTGCGGAACGCTTGAAGTCCTTGCCGTAGAGGGTTGATGTGTTGTTGCCGGTACCCAACTGGCCCAAGGTGTTGTCACCTGAACACACAGCGCCGTTACCCATATCGCGCCAGCACAAGTGCTTCATACCTGCCATGACCTTCATGGAGTCGTAGCTGATACTGCTGGTCGTACTGAGGGCGTTAGCCGACTTACTTCCGATTGAGGGCACGCCGGACACGGCAGAAGCACTCACAAAGAGACCAATAAGGGCAATCCCCGCCAATAAACGGGTAGAAAATCGCATTTTTCGCATTGGACGAATGTACTAGACACTTCGTCTGATTTGGTGGAATTTGTTAGGCGAAATTGCCTTTTTGGTGTGTCTTTCGTCCCGTATTAATCCTTGGGCGGCGTGTACGTAGACAGGAAATTGCCGAGGCGGCCAATGGCTTCTTTGAGGTCCTTTGCCCACGGCAAAGTGACAATGCGCAGGTGGTCGGTGGTGGGCCAATTGAAGCCCGTGCCCTGCACCACCAGCACGTGTTCGGCACGCAAGAAATCGAGCACAAAACGGCGATCGTCCTTGATGGGGTACATCTCGGGGTCGAGCTTGGGGAACACGTACAGCGCACCCTTGGGTGTCACACAGGAAACACCGGGGATTGCATTGAGTGCCTCCACTGCTGCATCGCGTTGTGCCAGCAAACGACCGCCGGGCAACACCAAATCCTTGATGCTCTGGCGTCCACCCAATGCAGTTTGAATGGCGTATTGCGCAGGGTGGTTGGCACACAAGCGCATGTTGGTGAGCATGTTGATGCCTTCGATGTAGCT
>JALQYL010000114.1 GCA_023254135.1 Ilumatobacteraceae bacterium
AGATGCAGTATCACCCACCAGACCGATCACTGGCGCACGCAAGGCAGGAATGGTGGCCAGATAGTTGATGAGGTCTGCCGACGACATGTCTTCACCGGTGTGAGCAACAGCACCTTGTTCGAATGCGGTGATGACTTCCTGCATGGAGGTGCCGGCGGTGACCTCGCGGTACACGTCCATCACTGACTTCTTGATGAGATCTTGCAGAATGCGCGATTCGCCGCCTTCTTCGAACACTTCGAACTCCACCTTGCCGCCTGTGGAGGCAGCAATTGATTCCATGTCGGAGATGCGAGGTGCCACGTTGCGCTCGCCGGCGTGCAATGCACGGCGAATGGCGTTGGCGCTGATGATTTCGTAGTTCGACACCGACAGACGCACACTCACGCCACTGCGCTGATTCACGTGTGCACTGTTACGTGCATTCTGTGAGAACTGCGCGATAACGCGCTCCATGAATGCAGGCATGGTGACGGCAACATCACCGATAGACGCGGCACGAGCTTCTTGGCGCATGATGGCCACTTCGGTATCAACATCAAGCGGATAGTGCGTTCGAATTTGGCTGCCGAAACGGTCCTTCAACGGCGTGATGATGCGACCACGGTTGGTGTAGTCCTCGGGGTTGGCCGACGCCACCAACATCACATCGAGTGGCAAACGGATTTTGTAGCCGCGAATCTGCACATCGCGCTCTTCCAGAACGTTCAAGAGTCCCACCTGAATGCGCTCGGAAAGGTCGGGCAATTCGTTGATGGCAAAGATGCCGCGGTTGGTGCGAGGCACCATGCCGTAGTGCAAGGTGAGTTCGTCACTGAGGTAACGACCTTCGGCCACCTTGATGGGGTCCACTTCACCAATGAGGTCGGAGATGGATGTGTCGGGTGTTGCCAACTTCTCACCGAAACGCTCGCTGCGGTGCACCCACGCAATTGGCGCGTTGTCACCTTCGGCAGCCACCACATCGCGCGCGTAACGCGACACGGGGTTGTACGGATCGTCATTGATTTCCGAACCAGCGATGATGGGCATCCACTCATCAAGCAAATACGTGAGCGAACGGATCATGCGTGTCTTTGCCTGACCGCGCTCTCCGAGAAACACCACGTCGTGTCCGGCAAGCAATGCATTTTCCAATTGCGGCATGACCGTTTCTTCGTACCCCATCACACCTTCGAACAACGGAAGATTGTTGGTGATGTTGTGTACGGCGTTCTTGCGTAACTCTTCTTTCACCGGAATGGACTTCCACCCCGATGCCTTCAATGCACCCAACGTGGTGGCAAGAGAAGCAGGAACTGCAGGAATTTCGCTCATGCAGTGAGAGTACCCCTCACCTCCTTATCAGTCCCTATTCGCAACGCACTAATTGACATATTTCCATCATGGGAACAAGTTCTTGCCCTGCCACAATGACCCCATGGCGCAACTTTTCCCCACCGATTTCGAGATTGCACAACTTGAAACTTCGGAGCAGCGAGTGGTGCAGGCATTTCTTGACCAACTGGAAGATTCGTGGATTCTGGTCCCCAACATTCCCATCACCGTTGACCACCAAGACTCGGAAATTGATATTGCATTAGTGAGTCTTGACCGAGGTGTGGTGTTGGTGGAGGTGAAAGGCGGCGTCATCACTGTCAACGATGGTCAGTGGAAGTCGAATACCAACAAGATTAAGAACCCAGCCGAACAAGTAATGAAAGCGAAGTACCAACTTCTGAAGCGGCTCGGTGGAATGAAGTTGAATCTCGATGGCATCTTCATTACTCATGCAGTGGCGTTCCCCGACATTGAAGACTTCCCCGCCGAGGGCGCTGGACCCAATTGTCCTCGAAGCATTGTGTTCACTGCTGCTGACCTCACACGCGCAGATTTGGCTCTCAGTCATTTTCTGAAGGAGCACGGCCCAGTTCCAGCAGAGCGAATCAACGCGCTCTTGCGAGCGTTGCGACCCGACATCACCGACGTACAGGTGGATGGCAGTTATGTGAAAGGCACTTCGCAACGAATCACCAAAGTGTCGTACGACCGTCTCGGACCAAGCATCGGTCTCGATGAAAACCTTCGCATCTTCGTGCGTGGTGCCGCCGGAACCGGAAAGACATTTCTGGCCTCGCGATGGGCACGTCGTGCCATACGCCGTGGAGAACGCACCCTGTTTGTTTGCTACAACCGCTACTTGGGCGAGGAGATTGCACGCCGACTAAACGCGACTGCTGATGAACAAGAAAATATGCCCATGTTGCGTGTGGGTTCATTCCATGCGGTTGCCAATGGAATTCTGGGCACGTACGCGCCTGCAGTTCCTGCTGATGCTTCGCAAGAGTTCTGGGACACAGCGCATGCGAAGGCATTGATGGAGAACAAGCAATTCATCACCGAGCGATACGACACCATCATCATTGATGAAGGCCAGGACTTTAAGGCGCTGTGGGTCGAAGCATTAGAGGGGTACCTCGACGACCCCGAAGTAGGTCGCCTATACGTTGCTGCCGATGAAAAGCAGACAATCTTTGGCGACGAGTGGGTCGCGCCAAAAGGATTCACCACCATGACGCTCACCAAGAACATTCGCAATACGCGCAAGATCTCATCGCTTGTGCATCAACTTGGTGGAGCTGAAGCGATGGACACTTCCCCTACCGGACCAGAAGTAACGGTGAAGCGCGTGGGTGGTATTCGTGAAACACGCAGAGCAATCGGCAAGGCAATCGACACCGCGGTACACGAAATGGGCATCCCTTGTTCCCAAGTCATTGTTCTCGTGCCGCATCGTGCAGACCGCGACGAATTGCTTGCTGAGCCAATCAATGACATTCGGTTGTGTCGTTGGACCGACCGCGACGAGGACAACATCGTGTGTGAGACCATTCACTCCACCAAAGGACTTGAACGCAGTGCGGTGATTTTGGTGGACCGCGACGATGAACCAGATGCCACGCTCACCTACGTAGGTGCCAGCCGTGCCGTTGCCTTCCTTGCTGTGATTGGTTCATCTGCGTTGATGGAAATTGTCGGCGCAACGTCGTAAATAGGAATCGTCTGATGGCATACCCATTTGCGATGATGTCCTCGGTCATGACAAAGAACATCAAGAATCCACGTCAAGAGAAGCTGCGTGATTTTCGCCATCGCGGGAAACACCCTGGCTACGGCATCAAGAAGTGCGGGTGCTGTTCACCCCACTATGCCAGCGACAAACGCACTGCTCGCCAACAAGCGCGGCTCACGCTGATTACTTGTTTAAAGGAAGAAGCAGAATAAAAAAGGGCCGAGGTTTTCACCCCGGCCCTTTTCATTTGATGAACAGCAATTACTTGCGTGCGAGATCCTTGCGGTTCGCAAACTTGGCCTTGCGGTAGTCCTTGTGCATGAGCGCAATGACGTCGATACTGATTTCCTTCGGACAAGCAGCTTCACATTCACCGTGATTGGTGCATGAGCCGAAGTGTTCGTCCATGGTTTCCACCATTGCCTCAACGCGGCTGTAACGCTCTGCCTGGCCCTGTGGCAAACGGTTGAGGTGAGACACCTTGGCCGCTGTGAACAAGTTGGCAGCGCCGTTGGGGCATGCAGCAACGCATGCACCGCAACCAATGCACTCGGCGGAGTCCATTGCAGCATCTGCAACAGTCTTTGCAATTGGAATGAGGTTGGCGTCTGGCGCTCCACCGGTATCTGCGGTGATGTATCCACCCGATTCGATGATGCGGTCAAAAGCCGAACGATCCACCATGAGGTCCTTGATGAGCGGGAATGCCCCGGCGCGCCATGGCTCGATGGTGATGGTGTCGTTGTCCTTGAACTTACGCATGTGCAACTGACAGGTTGCGGTGCCGCGTTGCGGACCATGTGCCTGACCGTCGATCATGAGCGAGCAGGTGCCACAAATTCCTTCACGACAGTCGTGGTCGAACACGATGGCTTCTTTGCCCTCGGTGACCAACTTGTCGTTCAAGATGTCGAGCATCTCGAGGAACGAAGCTTCGTCGGTGATCTCCGGAACAACGTGTGTTTCGAAGTTGCCCTTTGCTGCAGGACCGGCCTGACGCCAGATCTTGAGCGTGATGTTCTTGATGTGGTTGCTCACTTGTAACTCCTGGTCGCGAGGTGTACTTCTTCGAATTCGAGTTTCTCAACGTTGAGATTTGGCTTCATTGGATCGCCGCCCCACTGCCATGCAGCAACATGGCAGTAGTTGTCGTCGTCACGAAGTGCTTCGCCCTCTTCGGTTTGGTATTCAGCGCGGAAGTGACCGCCGCAGCTTTCATTACGCTCAAGCGCGTCCTTGCACATGAGCAT
>JALQYL010000115.1 GCA_023254135.1 Ilumatobacteraceae bacterium
ATGGTGTTGCAGACGGCGCTCATGTACGAACGCGTTGCCATGGGCGGTGGACGTCGTGGGCCTGCTCAGCGATCAACTCGGGGAGCCACGGCCGCAGCCCACGGTTCCATTCCTATGCCCGACACCTCGTTGGTGTCGCTAGCGAAGAAGATGGGCAAGAACAACGATCCACATTTCCGTCAGGAACTAGCCAAGTTGTATTGCTGGCGAATGACGAATGAGTGGAATGCCGAACGTGCACGTGCAGCCGCCGAAGCGGGTGGTGCATCACCGCTGGCATCGTTGGGCAAATTGAACATGGCACAGATTCTGCATTACTCGGCGCGAATCCAGGGTCACCTGTTGGGTATGAACGCCACCATGTTGGGTGAGGAAGATTCAGTGGAGTATGCGCACAACTATTCACAGTTGAATGCGTACTTCTTCTCTATTGGTGGCGGCACCGATCAGATTCAGCGAAACATCATCGGTGAACGAGTACTTGGTTTGCCGAAGGAACCAGAAACCGATCGCGACATCGCTTTCCGCGATGTTCCTGCGCGTGGTTGATTTGAAGCCGTGATTATTGATTAATCGCGGGCCATGGTGGCACGACTGCTGCCCTTGAAATCGAGCACTTGATCCTCGCTGAGGTCAACCACAACCTTGGTGAGTCCTCCGGTGAATGCAAATGGCGACTCATAGAAACTCACGGGAGTACCGCGGTCGAGACCAATGTCAAGGCCGGACCATGAGATGAGAATCCAGAAGATGTTCTCCGTGGTCATTTCGCCCACGATGACATCATCGATGAACATGGTGAGAGTGCCGTGGTTGCCGTCACGCTTCATGCGCACTCCCACCTGGTGTGAACCAGCAGGAACTTTTCGATCGGACTTCAGCATCTGGTGTGTACCACCCACGTTGAGGTCGTGTTCCAGGTACCCATCGCGAATGAAGAGGCTGTAACCCGTGGTGAGGTCACCGTGGGAGATGAGCACACCTTCGCATCCATCTTCGGGAACATCAATATGCGCGGTGATGCTGTACGAACGGCTGCGCAAATCGGGCGCAACGTCGGATGGCAGGTGACCCATGCCCTTCCAGAACGTGTAGTTGGTACGTGCACCAGTGTGGCGTTCGGCGTTTTCCGCAAAGCGTTGCGCGAAGCGGTCGTCGAGTGGGAGCACCTTGTTCTTGTCAGCTTCTTTCCACCACAATTCCATCAACTCAGCGAGTTTCTCTGGGTGCTGTTCCGCAAGATCGTTGCACTCATTGAAGTCAACGGCGAGGTGATACAACTCCCACTTGTCGTCCTCAAAAGGTGTGCCCATTTGGTGGTACGCAACTGCTTTCCAACCGTCGGCGACGATGCCGCGGTGACCGAACATTTCGAAATATTGCGGTCCACGATGCACCGTGGCATTGGGGTTGGTGAGAAGTGGTGCGAAAGATGTTCCTTCAATGGGCATCTGGGTAATGCCGTTCACCGTTGGTGGCAGCTCAAGACCAAGTGCTTCAAGAAGGGTGGGTGCGACATCCACCGCATGGCAGAAGTTGTGTCGCAGTCCGCCGACATCGGTGATGGTGCCGGGCCAGCTGATGACGAAAGGATCACGAATACCGCCGCTATGGGTGTTTTGCTTGTAGCGCTTGAGCGGAGTGTTCGATGCCATGGCCCAACCCCATGGGAAGTTGCTGTGCGTGTCAGGGCCACCCAGGGTGTTCACCTTGGCGATCTTTTCTTCCATGGTCTCTGCCACGAGGTTGTAGGGAGCCATGGCGTTCACGAAACCAAATGCACCACCCTCCTGGCTGGCACCGTTGTCGCTCATCACCATGATGATGGTGTTGTCGAGTTGACCGGAGATGCGCAGTTGATTGATGACGCGTGCGAGGTGGTCATCGAAGTGTTCGAGCATTGCCGCGTACGCAGCCATGAGGCGAATGAAGAGTGGCTTCTGCTCGGCCGGAATGTTCTCCCATGGGAAGACGAAATCATTTCGTGGTGGCAATTGCGTGCCAGGAGGAACAATGCCCAACTTGATTTGGTTGGCAAGTCGACGTTCGCGACATGCATCCCAACCATCTCGGAAGTATTCCTCGCAACGATCGATGTATTCAATGGGCGCTTGGTGAGGTGCATGACATGCACCTGGTGCAAGAAGCATGAAGAAAGGATTATCGGGTGCACCCGCCGTGTGATCGGCGAGGTACGTAACGGCGTTGTCGCACAGATCCTCGGTGAGGTGATAGCCGGTCCAATATGTTCCGGGCGCGGTGACATGTGTATTGTCGCGCACCACTTCTGGACTGAACTGATCCGTTTCAGCATCGAGGAATCCGTAGAAGCGATCAAAGCCACGCGCAAGTGGCCAACCATCGAAAGGACCAGTGGGTCCTGTTTCGGTGAGAGGTGTGACGTGCCATTTGCCCACCATGTAGTTGCGGTATCCGTGCGGTCGCAGAATTTCACCGAGCGTTCCGGCTTCTTTTGCGATCTTGCCGCGATAACCGGGGTAACCACTGTCGAAGTTGGCGAGGCAACCAACGCCGACAGAGTGATGATTGCGACCAGTGATGAGGGCTGCGCGCGTGGTGGAACACATGGCAGTTGTGTGGAAACCGGAGAACCGCAATCCGTTGTTTGCAATGGAGTCGATGGTGGGAGTTTTGATTTCTGATCCGTAACAACCAAAGTCGGCGAAGCCGACGTCATCGAGCAACACAATCAGAATGTTGGGCTTGCCTTTTCCGTTGTTGTGTTCGGGCCAATGGGGTGTGGACTCGGAAATAGTACGAGCGATGGTGCCCGGAAAGTCCTGAGGTGTGGTGGGTTGAAACGACATCGATGCCTCCGAATGTGCTCTGGCAAGCGTAGTCGGCGACTGTTCTGCACTAAATAATGCGATGCGTTCAGAACTGTGCGGTGAGTCCTTGTCGCAATCCGTGTTCCGCTGCGACTTTTCGCCTGCGTGGGTCCAGGGAGTTTGGCCCCATGGCTTCCACCGCTGCGGCATCCGCGGTTATCACGCGAACCACAGAACCAGATGCTCGCAATTCGTTGAGTTCAGCTTCAACGATGGGCCCCATACCCGCGCTGAGCGGAGCCAATACGGTGACCATCTGGTATCCGGTGGCAAGGACGGCGTTTGCAGAATTACGAAGTCCGCCGTCGTAGTAACGCGCACCGTTGATGGACACACATGGCCACACACTGGGTACCGCACAACTTGATGCAACGGCGTCAACGATGCTGATGCCGCTGTCCTTTGTCCAGGTGACGAACTCGCCAGTTGTGGCGTTGATGGCAGTGAGAACAAGTGGAGTGGTGGGCCAATCGTGCGACAACAATCGTTTCTCGATAACGGCACGACGTGTTGGTTCGTCGACAGTGGGTGCCTGCAGTGCGAGTGCACCGATCTTGCGACGTTGATCGTCATTGGTGGTACCGCCACCTTGTAGTAGTTCACCAAAGATGAGGGACATCAATTCCACATCAATGTGTGGATTTATCTCGTGATGTTCGTCGGACAATTGCAGGTTGTACAACGTGGTGAGGTCGGCACCGGAGAGAATCTGTGCTCCCACGGTGGAACCAGCCGATGTGCCGACTACAAGATCGAGGTTCTCCAGCACGTTGACACCAGATTTTTGCAGCCCAAGGAGAACGCCGGTTTCCCAGGCGATACCAGTAACCCCGCCACCCGCCAACACCAATGCATTTGTCATGAATTCATGTTTAGTCGGTGTAGTTGATGGGCGCATTGTTGCAAGTTTGTTTCGTGGTGGTGAGGGCTCGTATGACCTCCATACACTCGCAATCATCATGGAGAATTCGCACCTCATCGATGGTCTCGAGGAATACCCGCGGGATTTGTTTGTTGCGGTGGTTGCTGCGTATCCAGCGTGGCTGGGCGCGCAGTTGCGTGCAATTTCAAAAGGTGCGATCGCAGACCACGACCTGGCAGAAATAGTGGCCGAGAGCGAGCGACAGATGTCTGCAGACTTGTTGGCGTTGTTGCAGACCGATGTGGATGAACAACGGTCAAATCCGTTGCATGTGCTGCGCCTTTCCACTGTTCTTGCAAATGAGAGACTGCAGCACGCCAATGTGGTTGCACCACAACGCGATGAATTTGAAGTCGCAGCCATGCCCCATGATGTCTACGCCATCGGTCCATTGACGTGGAAAGACTTGGGCGATGATGTGCACGATGCGGGCATTACCTGGGGTGCATGGAAGGCAGCAACGGTACTCACGCGTCGCCGTGCAGAGGGAAAGATTTCCTGATGTCTAGTCGTGCCGA
>JALQYL010000116.1 GCA_023254135.1 Ilumatobacteraceae bacterium
AACTGAGGTTGCCACGGCCCTTCTGCATTCATCCACGCCAGATGAAATTCCTAGATGTCGAATCGATCGAGATTCATCACCTTTGTCCAGGCGGCAACGAAGTCGCGAACGAACTTCTCTTTTGAATCATTCTGGCCGTACACCTCTGCCAAGGCTCGAAGCTGTGAATTGGATCCAAAGATGAGATCGTTTCGTGTGCCGGTCCACACCACCTCGCCCGTCTTACGGTTACGACCCTCGAACAGTTCCTGCGATGAATCAGTAGGAGCCCAAGCGATGTTGGCATCGAGCACATTCACGAAGAAGTCGTTGGTGAGTACTCCGGGCGTTTGCGTGAACACACCAAGCTGTGTCTGCTTGTAGTTGGCGTTCAGTGCGCGCAACCCGCCAATCAACACCGTCATTTCGGGCGCGGTGAGAGTGAGCAAGTTGGCCTTTTCCAACAACAGTTGTTCCGTGGGTTGCACATTCCCTGGGCGAAGGTAATTGCGGAATCCGTCGAACTTTGGTTCGAGAACCGCAAAGGATTCAACGTCCGTCTGTTCTGCCGTTGCGTCACCTCGTCCTGGAGTGAATGGCACGGTGATTGAAACGCCGGCAGCTTGTGCTGCTTTCTCAACGGCGACATTTCCACCGAGAACGATGAGATCTGCGATGGACACTCCGGTCTCTTTGCTGAGTCCCTCGTACACGGAAAGTACCTTTGCCAATTCCGCGGGGTTGTTGGCTTCCCAATCCTTCTGCGGGGCCAAACGAATGCGGGCGCCGTTTGCTCCTCCACGCTTGTCCGTGCCGCGGAACGTGGATGCCGATGACCATGCAGTACGCACCAACTCGGGCACGGTGAGTCCACTTGCGAGAATCTTTGCCTTGAGGTCTGCAATCTCAGTTTCGGTGGGAACCTTTTGTGCTGCAGGAATGGGATCCTGCCAAATGAGATCCTCGCTTGGTACCAACGCGCCGACGTATCGAGTCTTTGGACCAAGGTCGCGGTGCGTCAACTTGAACCACGCACGAGCGAACGCGTCAGCGAACTTCTCTGGGTGGGCATTGAAGTCCTGAGAAATCTTCAAGTACGCAGGGTCGTACTTCAGCGCCAGGTCGGCCGTGGTCATGATGGGTGCATGCGAACGACTTGCATCGTGCGCATCGGGCACGGAGTTGGCCAGTGCTCCATCTTTCGGAATCCACTGTTGGGCTCCGGCAGGTGAGTGGGTGAGTTCCCAGTCATTCTCCAGAAGGATCTTGAAGTAGTCGTTGTCCCACTGGATGGGGTTCGTGGTCCATGCACCTTCAATGCCGCTGGTGATGGTGTTCACGCCGTGACCAGTGCCCATGGAATTGATCCAACCGAATCCCATTGCTTCGATGGGTGCAGCTTCGGGCTCTGGTCCCACGTACTTGTTCGGATCACCCGCGCCGTGTGCCTTGCCGAAAGTGTGTCCACCTGCGATCAAGGCAACGGTCTCTTCGTCGTTCATCGCCAGGCGCGCGAAGGTCTCGCGGATGTCGCGCGCCGAGGCCAGCGGGTCGGGCTTGCCGTTGGGGCCTTCGGGGTTCACGTAGATGAGGCCCATCTGCACCGCGGCCAGCGGGTTCTCGAGCTCGCGGTCACCGCTGTAGCGCTTGTCGCCCAGCCAGCTGTCTTCGTTGCCCCAGTAGAGGTCTTCTTCCGGCTCCCACACATCGGCGCGGCCGCCGCCGAAGCCGAAGGTCTTGAAGCCCATGGATTCCAGCGCGACGTTGCCGGCGAGAATCATCAGGTCGGCCCACGAGATCTTGCGGCCGTACTTCTGCTTGAGCGGCCACAGCAGGCGACGCGCCTTGTCGAGGTTCGCGTTGTCCGGCCATGAGTTGATGGGGGCGAAACGTTGCATGCCGGCACCGCCGCCACCACGTCCGTCGTACGTGCGGTATGTGCCGGCCGAGTGCCACGCCATACGAATGAAGAAAGGTCCGTAGTGGCCGTAATCGGCGGGCCACCATTCCTGCGAATCGGTCATCAACGCGGTGAGATCTGCAATCACTGCATCAAGGTCAAGTTGAGCAAACTCTTCGGCGTAGTCGAAGTCGTCATCCATCGGATCGCCCGCAGGTGCGTTGTTGTGCAGCACCTTGATATTGAGCTGGTTGGGCCACCACGATGAATTGGTTGTTCCTGTATCCGCTGCCGTGATTGCTCCGGCATGGAATGGGCACTTGCTGATATCGCTGTTTGTCATGCAGACATTGTCGGGTCATTCTGCTCATAAGACAAATAGATGTTTCTTTTCGGTAACATAAGAAGTACTTATGTCATGGCCTACCTTTCAACAACTGCGATATTTGGTTGCCATTGCCGACGCCGGGTCATTCGGTGCGGCGGCGGATGAAGAATTCGTCTCTCAACCAGCGCTGAGTGCCCAGATCAAGGAACTGGAACGAAAGCTCGGGGTGACACTGTTCGAGCGGTCTGCGCGTGGTGTGATGCTCACGTCGCACGGAACGGAAGTGGTGGAGCGTGCGCGATTGGTGTTGCGCGACATGAATGATTTGGTGGAGACATCGAAACACGATGGGGATCAGCTTCGTGGCCGCATTGGTCTCGGTGTGATTCCTACGTTGGCGCCATATGTATTGCCCGACGTCGTTCGTATTTTCACTGGCACGCACCACGCAGCGCAGTTGCACATTCGTGAATTGCAAACGTCTGACCTTCTCGAAGCACTTCGTCGCGGAGACATTGATTTTGGATTACTGGCTCTTCCCGTTGGCTCGGAGGAATTCGCCACCGCATCCGTGGCGGTGGACAAATTCGTGTTGGCACTTCCGCGACATCATCGATTGGCAAAGGGGAAATCACCCGTACAACTTGATGTGTTGCGCAATGAACAAGTGATCCTGCTGGAAGAGGGGCATTGCCTGCGTGATCAAGTGTCGAATGTTTGCGAACTTGCCTTTAGTGAACCGAGCGAAGTGCAAGCCACCAGCATGGCAACCCTTGCCCAAATGGTGGCGGCCGGATTGGGTGTCACTTTGTTGCCCGAGTGCGCGGTGAAAGTGGAAGCCGGTCCAGGAAGAGGAATAGTGACGCGCACGTTCGCTGGCCGTTCACCCAGCAGGACAATCGGTCTCGTGTGGCGCAAATCATCCCCGTTCGCCCGCGCATTCAACGACGTTGCAGAGTCGCTCTCGGCTCGTGGTGAGTAGGTTCATTGTGTGTCGTCATCTATGAAACGCCTCGTTCTTCTTCCAACTGAAGCCGCCATGGCCCTCAACGAAATCATCGGAATCATGACCGACCAATTGATGGAAGGAAACATGAACAGTCGCTGGGATGCAGAGGCTTTGGTGGAACTGCAAATGCGCCTGCACCTGGCGCAAGATGGTGAGGCCATTGAAATAGACATTTCCGAAGCTGCGTTGCTTCTCGATGGAATGGCGTTCACCGAAGTGATGTCCGTGGAGTTTCCTTTTTTTGAAATGGTGCAATGGACCAGTGACTTTGTGACACAGGAACTGCGTTCCTATTGGAACGAGGACGAGTGGCGAGAGTTCGCTGCTCGCTCATAAATACGCAGAATTTGTAGGGTGAAATTACATACTGTAGACCGTGGTTTGTAAACCAAAGTCCTAAAAAATTGTTAGTGTTGTCCCGTTCTCGCCGCCTTTTTGGCCGTGTCTGAAGGAAATACATGAACACAAAGAAAATGCTTCTTGCTGTCTTGCCTCTCGTTACTGCAACTGGTTTCGTTGCTGTTACGCGAGTGAATGCAGCACCACCATCGAATACCAACAACGTGACCATCTGTCACCGCACACACTCCATCACCAATCCATACGTGCGCATCACCGTGGATCAGAACTCAGTGAGCAATGGCAACAGCAAGCACGGCGGTGGCGCACACGATTTGTGGGCAACCACCGTGTACGCAAGCAAGCCAAACCCCAACGTGTACAACAGTGCAAAGACCTACCCCGCAAACGACAAGAAGTGGGGAGACATCATTGCCTTCACCGACGTGTCTGGTAACCCACTCACCGGCAGCGCAGCTAATGTCGCCGGCCTCAACAACACCGGTTTGGGTGCAGACATCTTCAATGGCACCAATGGTCAGGCCGGCAAGTGCGGCACCATGAACCCACGTGACTATTACGAAGTTGAGCGCGCAGCAGGTGTGCCCGATGCAGACGTAAAGGCAGACATGAATGAGTTGGCATCAGTCGACAGCTCGTTCACTTCAGCTCAGTCTGCATGTGGTGGCTCATTCACTGGTTGCA
>JALQYL010000117.1 GCA_023254135.1 Ilumatobacteraceae bacterium
GACCCTGAAGGCGATGTACAGGTGATCGATGTGGACGACACCACCGACACCGACATGCATGCCGCACCACCAACTGTCACGGTGGCACCGGCCAAGAAACCCGTACCCGTGATGGTGAGTTGGGTTCCACCCGCGACTGGTCCGGAAGACGACGACACCGAAGTAATCGTTGGCGCTGGATTCGGAATGGTGAGCGCAATCACATGACCGACTGCAGTTTCGCAAGATGCAGTAGCACTTGTCGTTGGTGAACCACTCTCGCAACCGGTGTTTGCCCAATGCTGGAAATCTCCACCACCGAAGATTGTGCCGGTGCTCGACACCGCGACGGACATGATGCTCTTTGCGGTGTTGATCGTATGGGCACCCGAACGAGCCCATTTCAAACCTGAGTACAACCCTGCTGCATCGTTAGCGTCATTCGTTGCCTTGCCCAATGCGGCTCGTAATGTGCCATCGGAATTGAGCACAGCGATACCGGGACCAATCAGGTTCGCGTTTGCCGTGCCCCCGAATCCATTGAACGCACCAGCGACGACGATGTCGTCGTTGGGCAGCACGACGATGGATTGTGGCTTCACGTAGGCAGCGCCCAATGTTCCGATGCCCACGAATCCACCCGTGCTTCCGCCTATTGCGGTCATGAAATCGTTGTCGATGGTGCCATCTGAATTGAAGCGAATGATCTTGGTGGGTGTTGATACGGCATTGATGGTCATCGTCATGTCGCCAGCTGCGATGATCTTTCCCGTTGACTGAATGCCGATTGCACGGACGGTTCCCGAGATGGTGACGGCATTGACCACGTTTGCATTGAATGCCGTGTCGCGTGTGCCATCAGCATTGAATCGCACTAATCCTCGGCCGATACTGGAATCTGTAATTGCTGAACCCGAAAGGCTGGAGAATGAACCACCTGCGAGAATTTTTCCATCTGGTTGAACTTTGATGGCGTTGACTGTTCCGTTCGGCACCCCACCATTTGTGTTGAATTGCGTGTCCTTGGTCAATTGTGGAGTGATACGGACAAACGTGCACTGGCTATCCACTTTGCAATAACTACTGCCGCTCGGATGCCATGAGCCTCCAATAGGCATCGCAGCAACAATGGCTCCGTCCGACTGCAATGCAAAGGTATTGAATCGACCTGATGTGGAAGCCGTGGTGGGCCATGCCGTGAACGACGTGTCGAAAGTACCGTCGGAATTGAGACGGACAAGGCCTCGCGCCATGTTGCCACCCCACGAATAGAACTCACCCGAAACCCAGATTTTTCCGTTGGGAGCAACTTGAATCGCCTTGACCGGATATTGGTAATTGATGTTGAAGAGGAGCGTGGCCTGTGAAGCGTTCTGCAGGAACGTCGTGTCGAGGGTGTAATCGGTATTCAGTCGAATCAAACCGTTGACTGGCGTACCTTGCCAATCGGTGAAGTTGCCACCCAGAAGAATCTTGCCGTCTGACTGAATAGCGACGGCGTCGACTTCCGCCGCTGCAGTGGCGCCAGCGCCGAGTGGAGTGATCGAAGCAGACACTCGCTGAAGTGTTTGGACCGACGCGAGCACAGGAGTTGCGCCATTCAACTGGGTGACTGCCAGTGCAGCAATGATCATCGCCCCTGCCACTGACTTGCGCATAACTCGTGTCCGTCCCGTCCGATGACGACCGACATTTGCAAGACAATTTCTGAGGCTCATTTCCTGGGCACCCTTCCTCCAAACCTTGATGTCAATGGTGTTGACATAGTTTCCAAACATAGTTAGCAAACTGCGTTCAGTCAATTAGAGGTAAGTGACATGTGTCAGGAGAAGTTAAAGACCCAGGCCTCGAAGGAGGCGGTCGAGGCCGAAGGCAAAAGCCTCTTCATTGTGGGTGCTCACCGACTTCTCAGTCTTTGCGACGTCACGGAATGCCACGTGTCCGTAGCCCTTGTATCTGCGACGACGAGATGACACGTGTTCAGGAGCGGCGCTGAAGTCAAAGGCAGTTGTGCCCATGATGTAGCCCTCGAATACGCGGTACACGCGGGCGATGTCTGTTTGGGGAACACCCGCCGCTTCGAGAATGGATACGACTCCGAGGGTCACGCTGCTTGCTGCACCCGCAGGTCCCGTCGCTGTAGACATGAAAGTCGTGATCCACAAAGGATGTTGCGCCATCACCCGGCGAATACCCAGGCCCACCTCCATCAATTTTGCATGCGCATCTTCGCCCTCGAACTGGATACTGCTTTCAATCTCATCAAGCAGCTGTCCCATCAAAGCCGTAACGAGTGCATCTCGATTTTTGAAATACGTGTAGATGGTGGTGTAGGAAACACCCATTTCCGCACCAAGGCGGCGAAACGTAAGTGCTTCAAGTCCCTCGGCGTCGACGATGCGCAATGCTGCGCGCACGAATTCCTCTTTGCTGAAATTCTGCGGCCTCGCCATGAATGCAGATTACTCAAATCGCTTGCCAGGGAATTACGTGGCGTGCATGCACCGTCATTTCACCATTTCATTCCTGACGAACAGTTCTTGGACAACCTGACGTGGAAGGTCGTGTCTGCAATCGGGGCTTCACAAGCCTTTGCGGTCTCAACGGTTGGATTGATGCTGCGTTACGTGCGCTGAACGTCTGCGGCGCAGCAACAAATACCCCGCCACCATCAGCATCAAGGCAAGGCGAATCTCGGTACGGGCCGAATTGCCAGTGGCCGCGAGAGTGGTGGGACCAAGCTGTTGTGAGCTGTGTGCCTGGAGCCGCACGACCTTGACGGTGTTGCGCGATGGAGATTTCGCATCGACAGAGAGTGTCGCCTTGTCGACGACTGCACCGGTCACACTGTTCCTCCAACTACAGGCGTATCCACCACCCGGAATCCCCGTGAGCGAGAACTTGCCCTTTGCATCGGAGATCGTTGGAATTTCGACGTCATCGCTTGTGCCGAGTTTGGCGTCGATACCAGCCCACGTACAGAACACCTTGGCGCCCGCGATTGGTTGGCTCTCCGCCGTGCTGACGGTGACTCCGGTGGTACTTCCTCTTCCCACCAAACCAACGTTCAAGAAGGTTTCGCGCGTGCCCTGCACCGAGAACGTCGAACTTGCGTCGAAATCCGCACCGAAGACGAGCCCAGCAGCAGCGGGAATAGTTGCAGCAAGCCTGAAACTGCCGTTCGGAACCTGTGTGATGACGAACTTGCCGTCTGCATTGGTGATGCCGGTCAATGCAAATGAATGGATGCCCTGACTTGCCACTGATGCGGCACTCACCGGTGCCTCGACCAATTGAACGGGGACTCCGACAACCGGCGGTTCGTTCTTGTCGGTCTTGCCGTTCTTGTTCACATCGACCCAGAGAACTCCAGCCACCGATCCGGTTGTGCTGACGGGTGTTGTCGTGGTGGTGGGGGCAACGGTCGTACTGGTGGTGGGCGCCAGCGTCGTGGTGGTGGCAAGTGTGGTGACCGCGAAGCTCGTGATGACGGTGTCGGAATTCCATTGCGCGGTTCCGCTGTATGCAGCAGTGATGGTGCACGTTCCGGGACCCACGATGGTGACCACACCCGAGGAAGACACGGTGCACACGCTCGAGGTGCTCGACGTATACGTGAATGAACCGCCTTGCACCGGTGTAGTGGCAGCAACGGTGAAGTTCGGATCGGTCACGAGTTTCGATGATTGCGAGAACGACAACGCCGGTTGACCCTTGCCCACGGTGAAAGTGACAGAACGAGAAGCATTGTTCCAATTGCCGTTACCAGGATGCGAAGCAGTCAACGTGCAATCGCCAACATCGACCACGCTCACCGTGGCACCGGACACCGTGCACACACCCGTGGTCGACGAGCTGTACCCCAACGAACCGGCACCCGTCGCATCAGTCGACGCCGAAGCAGTGAAATCAGCATCACCAAAAGTTTTGCCTGATTGGCTGAAAGAGATCGTCTGGTTCTTCTTCGCGACAGTGAAAGTCACCGAACGAGAGCCGTTGTTCCAATTGCCGTTACCAGGATGCGAAGCAGTCAACGTGCAATCACCGGCACCCACCACACTCACC
>JALQYL010000118.1 GCA_023254135.1 Ilumatobacteraceae bacterium
GGATTGCTTGGCAATAATTCCACCACGAACAGCAACACTCCGGTGGAAGCCATTGGATTGTCAAGTGGCGTCACGGCAATCGCTTCAGGGATGCAGCATTCGTGTGCACTACTTTCAAGTGGCAGTGCGAAGTGTTGGGGTGTGAACGGCTCAGGGCAATTAGGTGATGGAACAACGTCTGCAAGCAACTCACCGATTTCAGTGACGGCCTTTGCAGGAACGATCACAGCTATTTCAGTGGGCAGTCTTCACACTTGCATTCTTGACTCCAACAGCAACGCAAAGTGCTGGGGAAGCAACGGCTCAGGACAATTAGGTGATGGTTCCAATACCGACGCTTCGAATTCTGTCACCGTGTCGGCTTTTACTGGTGTAACGACAACTACTACCACTACAACAACTATTGCTCCCGCCACTACAACAACGACTGCTACTCCCGGAAGAACCCTCAAGCGAAACAAGACCGTTCGCCTCACATCACTTATCGCACCAGTAGGTCGAGGCAAAACAACATGGAGTGTTAGCGGAAGGTGCAAGATCAGTCGATCGAATTTGGTGACACCACGCGCTACAGGTATGTGCAGACTGACGCTTCGCCAAGCCAAGTACGGCTCTCGGCCCGCATCACTTCGGCGCTTGATAATTACCGTTCGCTAAGTATCAAAGACCAGATTGCTGCGCGACCGATCGAATGAATTCGCGGCGATTCTTGATATGTCCCACCTTCTTCTCAAGCGGACCCTCAATGAGAAGTGTCGCGAGACCATGAGCCAATGACCACATTGCGGTGGAACGCGCGCGAATAGTTGCGATGGGCGCATCAGGTGCCAACAATGTATTCACATGATTCACCAAGGCATTGAAGGCACCTTCTGCTGAGTCGGCGAGGGGTGACCCGTCCTCCATCTCGCACAAGTCTCTACGGAACATCACTCGAAAATGTCCGGGGTGGTCGAGGGCAAACTCCACGTATGCAATCAACAACTCCTCGGACAGAGAATCGACCGAGTCATATTCCACCGAACTCATCACCTGAGCAAGCTGGTTGAATCCATCGAGTGCAATCGCCCGAAAGATTCCTCGGCGATCAGAGAAATGGTGATACGGCGCTTGATGGCTCACACCGGCATCAGTAGCCAATTGACGAAACGACAAAGTGTCTGGTCCATGCTCGGCCACATACTCAACTGCAGCGCCAAGAATGGTGTCGCGCAGTGAAGTGGCCATGTCGCCACCCTAGTGGTGCAAGTAGACAGCGTCTAGTCCCGCGTGTCAACGCTCGGAACGGAACTGAATTCCTTGTGCAGTCATTGCTTCATCAAGTTTCTTCAGCGCATTCGGCCCCATGCCGTGCAACTCCGCCACCCAACCACGCTTCTTTGTTTTCAACTGCGTCAACTTCGTCAGTCCGGCGTTGATCAATGCGCGGCGCGCCGGAGCAGCCAACCCAAGGGCGCGCCACTCTCCGTCTTTCGCTTCATACGCATCGAGGTCAACTTCTCCGCGCGTTACTGCACAGATGCTCTTCTTTGCCACTTACAGGCCGTTCTCGGCGCGATAGTGAGCCACGATGGCATTCGCATGACCATGACCCATTTCGTGGTCGTTTTTCAGCATGGCAACCATCTCTGAATGCTTCGCATTGGGCATCTTCTTCAGCAATGACTTCCAATGAGAAATGGGCTTGCCATATTTCTTCTCAATGGAAGGAAAGTAGGAAGCGGGACCCGTCACTTTTTTCTCGGCCATGCAGACAGCCTAATAAATGGACAAATGTCTCCCCACACCTCCCATGCAACAACATGAGAGACTGAGGGAATGGATACGAATGCTCTGAATCTGCGAAAGCTCAACGTATGGGCTGGACTGCTACACACCGTCTCGCTCATTGCGATTCTCGTTCTTGCCAACGATGCCGCATTGCCGGTGCGAGCCACGTACATGACCGATGCACCAGGTACCGGAAAATTCGCCACGCCAATTGATCTGTTCCACCTCAATATCTCGTACATGGTGGCCGCATTCATGGCACTGTCTGCTTTCTTCCACTTCCTCGTTAGTTCGCCATCTGTGTTCCCGAAATACGTTGACGGTCTTCGCAATCACATCAACGTGTATCGATGGGTCGAATACGCATTGTCGTCATCCATCATGATCGTGGTGATTCTGCAACTCAATGGGGCAACGGACTATGTGGCCCTCTTGGCCATCTTCGGCATCAACGCCAGCATGATTCTGTTCGGATGGTTGCAGGAGCGCTACACCACACCAGGAAATGGCGACATGCTCCCCTTCTGGTTCGGTTGCATCGCCGGAATTGTTCCATGGATTGCCGTGCTCATCAACGTGATCGCACCAAAAGGACCTGAAGGCGTGAGCACTCCCGGCTTCGTGTACGGCATCGTGATCTCTCTCTTCATCTCGTTCAATTGCTTCGCCGTGGTGCAATGGAAGCAATACCGTGCCAATGGCAAGTGGGCAAACTACTTGTACGGCGAGCGCGTGTATATCGTGCTCAGCTTCGTGGCCAAGTCGCTGTTGGCATGGCAGGTGTTCTCCGGCGCCTTGGCCTCGTAGAGAACGAGCACAATCGAGCACACTCTGTTTCTCACGGGCACACTCGTGTCTTTGTAGGGTCACCTACATGCTTCACACCAGCGACAACGTGCCTTTCCTGCAAACTCCTGAAGAGAATTTTGCAACCATTTCCGATTTTCCGTACGAACCGCAGTTCGTTGACATCAACGGACTGCGAATGTCGTACGTCGATGAAGGCCCACGCAACGCACCCGTTGTTCTCATGGTGCACGGCATGCCTACGTGGAGCTACCTCTACCGACACATGATCGCCACGTTCCTCGCTGCAGGATTTCGATGCGTGGCTCCCGACCACATCGGTTTTGGTCGCAGCGACAAGGTCACAGATTCGTCGTGGTACAACATCGCACGACACTCGGCCAACCTTCGCCAATTAGTGGAATCGCTCGACCTCAGCAACATCACCTTGGTGGTGCAGGACTGGGGTGGCCCCACCGGACTCGCTCAATACGCAACCATGCCCCATCGCTTCTCTCGACTCGTCATCTTGAACACATGGCTGCACCACAAAGAATACGAGTACTCGCCGGGCATTCTGCAGTGGATTGAACAGAACAAGCCAGGCGGAATCTTTAGGGACAACATTCCGGAGAAATTCAATTGGGGAACCCTCATGGCCATGAGCACCCAGCGCGTGGCGCCACAGGACAGTTTGTTTGCCTACCTCACAGGCGGAACGCCCACCTTCCCCGCCGACGCACTTGCAGTGAAGAATGCATACGACGCACCGTTCGAGGGTCTGGGTGAAGCCGGAGTTACCGGGCCGCGAAAGTTCCCCTTGTCCATTCCCGTGCACGATGCCGAAGCGGGCAACGCGATTGCGCAGGAACAACATTTCGCAATTGTGAACTCCACCTCACTCCCCGTTCACTTCGTGTGGGGCATCAATGACAACGTGTTCACTCGCGAGTGGGGCATGAAGTGGCACTCGCTCATCCCTCACTCAACATGGCATGAGGTAGAGGGAGCACACTTCTTGCAGGACACGCACGGCAACGAAATTGCCGCGCATGTACTTTCTCACATGTAGTTCAGATCAGTTTTCGGCGTTCCATTTTCGGAATGCCTGGTGTCGAGTCATTGATGGCCCAACTAACAATCACTTCCGGCGTGATACGAAAGCGTTCTGCGCCATCGACTGTTTCAATGACCGCTGTACCGATGATTTTGATTCCGCGCGGTGACCATGGGTTGGTACTTGCAAGATCATCCACCACCACCGACACTCGCGGGTTTGACTGAATGTTCCGATACCTAACGGTGTGCGCGATGTCAAAACCTGCAGTGAGAATGTGGTCGCCATCAACTTGGAACACCACCGGTGCCACGTCGGGTCGGCCACTTGTAGATGCAGATGCGAATCGCATCAATGGCTGTGAAGCGAGATACTCAATTTCCTTTTGGGTGAAC
>JALQYL010000119.1 GCA_023254135.1 Ilumatobacteraceae bacterium
TCACCGTTGTTGTGAACACGTTGAAACCCGGGCGTGCTGTGAACGTAGACGCCGCCGACACTTTTCCTGATGGCGCAATCGATACCACTTCAAACGTGTAGGCAACGCCGTTAGTCAATCCGATCATGACGCAGGTGGTTTCCGATGTTGTGCACGTTGCTCCACCGGGTGTTGTTGTCACTTTGTACGTGACGCCCAATGTTCCGGTAACGGCGGGCCATGACAACGTGATTGTCTTGCTCGCCATGGTGGTAGCGATACTCGTTGGCACGGGCGGCGGACCATCGGGCTTGCCAGAGGCAATAACTGCTGCAGCAGAACCCAATGAATTGGTACCCACCACACTCACCGAATACGTGACTCCGTTGGTGAGACCTTCAATGGTGCACGTATTGGCATTCACCACAGTGCAGGTGGCTCCACCGGGTGTTGCAGTTGCGACATACGTGATGCCAGGGCCATCACCTGGTTGCTGATTCCAGGTCATGATGAGCGAATTGTTTCCCACCCCCGCAACCAAATTGGTGATGGGCAATGGCACACCAATGGGCGTAACTGCAACCGTTGCAGCTTGCACACTTGCGCCCACTGCATTCACGCCGCGAACGGAAGCCGTATATGTGGTGTTGTTGGTGAGACCCGAGATGGTGCACGTGAGAGTGCTGGCGTTGGTGGAACAACTTTGTCCACCAGGTGACAACGTTGCCGTGTATCCGGTGAGCACAGAGCCATTGGGACTTGCCGGTTCAGTCCAGGTGAGCGTGGTTGCGGCATTGGCAACCGTTGCAGAAACCGTGGTGGGTTTGCATGCCGGACCAGCAGCAGAACCATTGTTCAACACACGATTCGGTGTTTGTGCAGTGGCGGCCAACGCTGGATTGTTGTACGTGACCACGTCACATGAGGAGTTCAGCTTGAGCCATGCCCACATTTCACTCGGGGTGGTTGATGAAATGGTTCGACCCACCAACTGCATTGCAACAACACCTGCAACGTGAGGAGAGGCCATGGATGTGCCGGTTTCTAAAAGGTAGGTATTAGTTAAAGAACCGTATTTCGGCCAACTAGAAACGATGTCAGTGCCAGGAGCAAAAATGTCAACGCACTCACCGTAGTTTGAATACCAAGCCTCACTACTTGCAGAGTTGATCGCCCCTACAGAAATGGTTCCAGCAGTTCCAGCAGGGGTGGTACCGCACGAAGACCCAGCGTCGTTGCCGGCAGCAGCGACGACCACAATTCCTTCTTGAAGAAGTTTTGTAATTTCCGCATCAATAGGCCCAGCGGTTTCTTGGAATCCGATACTCATGTTTACGACGGCTTTTTCGCCAGCCTGATGATCGTTACGAATCCAACGAAGGCCATTTCGCACCATATTTTTTGTTCCTGAACCACATGAATCCAGTACACGCACAGGAACAATGGTGACTCCCTTGGCAACTCCGGTGATTTCACCTCCGACTGCCCCGGCAACATGTGTGCCGTGTCCGTCGTTATCAATCTTTCCTTTGTCGGTTGAATCAGCATTCGCAATGTTTCCTACATCATCAAAAGTTGCAGGATTCAATTGCTGATTGTCATTCGATGCACACAAAGAAATGTTGTTCGCAACACGGGCATTGTGGTAGCTGGTAATTGAGTTGTAGTAATAAGAGTCGTTCAATTCCGGAACACCAGTATTGGACGGAGTCGTATCGGCGCGATAACTCCACCCGTTTACTACGCGTGTGCCAAATTCACCATGTGCTGCATTCACTCCAGAGTCAACGATGTACACCTTCACACCGGCGCCGTCGCCAGAAAACGAATACGAGTTGTCAAGTGTCGTACCACGTTGGTCAACTCTGTCTATTCCCCACGGCACCCGGTTGTACGGAGCTGGCAAATTGGGGCCGGTGGTTTGTGGTGACGTGGGTGCCGTCACTTTGTGGGCGATCATCTCTGGTTCGCTGAATGGGTCAAGAGCCTTCACGGGAAGTGTGGGTGCAGCAATGGCGAATGAAGCTGCGATGAATGCAATAACTGTGAAGAGTTTGCCTCTCACAATGCGACACCCTGCATGACAGCAGCATTGACGGTGTTTTCCATGAGGCACGCCACTGTCATGGGGCCTGTTCCGCCTGGCATGGGCGTGAGTGCCGAGGCGATGGGTGCAACGGATTCTGCGTCAACATCTCCCACAATGCCGTCATTCGTGCGAGAGATTCCAACGTCGATCACGACGGCACCGGGTTTTATGTGCGCTGCGGAAATTGAATGAGCGACACCGGTGGCAGACACAACAATGTCTGCGGTTCGACACAGTTCCTCAAGGTTGGAGGTACGTGAATGCGCCAGTGTGACGGTGGCGTCAATGCCCTTGCGCGCAAACAACACCGACAACGGGCGACCGACAAGTAGAGACCGGCCCACCACCACTACATGCTTCCCCGCAGTCGCAATGTTGTAGTGCTGCAACAAACGAAGGACACCAAGTGGAGTGCAACCAATGTGCCCATCTGTACCGCGCATGAGACGACCCATGGAAGCCTCGGTCAGACCATCCACGTCTTTCTCGGCGGGGATGTACGAGAGCACTGCATCTTCATCGATATGAGATGGCAACGGAATTTGCACCAAGATGCCGTGCACATTCGGGTCTGCTGCCAGCTGTGACACGGCTGCTTCAACATCGTTCTGAGTGACGGTGGCCGGCAAATCCACACGAATGGACTTCATGCCAATGGACTGCGCCACGGCGTGCTTGCTGGCCACATATTTGTGGCTCGGGGCATCGTCACCGACCAGCACCGTGGCCAAGGCAATGGACGGAGAGCCAGCGCTTGCGATACGAGATTTCAGGTTCGCAAGCATGGCATCGCGTGCAGGCGCACCAGCCAATGAAAGTGCTGTATTTGCGTTGCCTGCCATGGCATAAAGCGTACTTCTAGACCACTGGTCTACCTATTGGTACTTGGTAAATGTTTGTCAATTATTCGGTGTTGTCAGACGACATTGCGTGGGCTGGCAGGAATTTGAGTGCAAAAGCACACCCCACCAATGCGGCAATTCCAGTGACCACACATGCGCGACCAAAACCATCAAGGAATGCGTGACTCACTGCATCGTTCACCGTGCCTTGGAGTTGCTTGGGCAACTTGTCACTTGCAGCAACCGCGTAGGCGGCATAGACCGAATCTTGCGCCTTTTCGAACACTCCGGCTGGCAGGTTCTTCACCAAGCCAGGAATGTTGTTGAACGACCGCACGATGCTCGGACCATAGAGAGATACAAACACGGATCCGACTACGGCGACACCCAATGTTCCGCCCACTTCTCGACTCATGTCGTTGACTGCCGAACCAACGCCTGCTTTGTCCTTGGACAATGCGCCCATGATTGCATCGGTGCTGGGTGACGTGACCAAAGACAAACCGTTGGCCATGATCACCATGCTGACAATCACAAGACCGAAGTACGGCGTGTTTTGGTCCATGCGACTTGCGAGGAAAAGACCAAGGGCCATATTGAAGAGACCCAATGCCACCACTCGTTTGGTGCCGAACTTCAGTGCCGCACGCGCGGCGAATGGTGCGGTGATGCCGGCACCAAATGCGAACGGAAGTGTGTGGATACCTGCGCTCAACGAGTCATAACCGCGCACGAACTGGAAGTACTGCGTCACAAGGAATGTGAAACCGAACAGACAGAAGAATGCAATCGTGATGCCGGCAGACGCTGCGCTGAAACGTGCGTTCTTGAACACGGCAACTTCAAGAAGCGGTTCCTCACGGGTCATTTCCCACTTCACGAAAATTGCGAGCGCAACTGCGGCGACGGCGAATCCGATATTCGAACGCGCACTTCCCCATCCCCAATGTGGCGACTCAATCACGGTGTACACCAGTGTTGAAACAGTGATCGTGGAGAGGACGAAGCCCATGTAATCCAACGCGTGATTGTGTGGACTGCGCGACTTCGGAATGATGAAGGCACCGGCCACCAGTGCGA
>JALQYL010000011.1 GCA_023254135.1 Ilumatobacteraceae bacterium
GGTAACGAGCGCGGCGGTCATGCAACCACGCAGCACGTGGAATACACCAAGCAGTTCTGGGAAGGTGTTGAGCTTCTCAAGGCAAAGGGAGTCACCAACGACCCCACCATTCGCCAGAACCTTGCGTGGGCATTCTCGCACGTCGAAATCATGCGCTTCCAGGGCCTCAAGTTGCTCTCTGAAGTAATGGCTCGTAAAGAACCAGGCCCGGCAGCTTCTATCAACAAGATGTTCTGGTCCGAGTACGCCCAGAAGTTCACTGCCTTCATGATGAACGCACGCGGTGCCGAGTCGATGCTCATCGACGACGACACCGATGGCAAGTACGTGGCCGACCGTTGGACAAGTTCATTCTTCCAGCACCGTTCTTCCACCATCTGGGGCGGTACCGCACAGGTCCAGCGCAACATTGTGGGCGAACGAGTTCTTGGTCTTCCCAAAGAGCCAGATCCCAACAAACCACGTCCGAACGCTGAATAATTCAGCCGTATAAGTCACATGGTGGTCCGCTAGGGCTACCCGTTTGACAAGCGGCACGAAACTAGGGTTTCTCTGTGGTTCGTCGCGTGCGTGAAAAGGTTCAAGGGCTCTCTATGGGCATCTGGAATCGATTGGACACTTCACAACAGTTTGTGGTGGGCAAGCCCCTGCTCATTGTTGTCGCATGTGTTTCCATCGCTGTTTTGGCGTTCATGGTGTCCGTGGCCATGCGCATGGCCGGGCCCACGGTGCATCCGGATGAATGGGGCTCCCTGATCAACGGTCAGGTGCTTATCGGACACAGTGAAGCCACCATCCCCACGGGAAGTTTCTATCCCGCCGGATACGGATTGGTAACGGGGTTGGGCGCCTTAATCACCGGCTCGATGTCGGGTTCGTACACGTTTTCGCTGATTGCCAATGTGTTCTTCGCCATTGCGACTGCTCTCATGGCGGGTTACGTGGCGCAGAAAGCGTTCGGTGCTTCTCGTAACACCCGATGGTTGGTGTCGGCGTTGGTGTTGGTAATGCCGGGAACATTGGTGAGCGCCATGTTCTCGTGGCCAGAGATTGCGATTCGCCTGGCATACATGTCGCTGGTTCTGGCAGTGGTGACCGTGTCGCGCAATCGCTCACTGGTACGTGTGAGCGCGCTTGGTTTGTATGTGGGTGTGTTGCCAGGTTTGCATGGTCGATTCACATTGCTCGTTCCCGTGGTGGGTGCGCTGGTGTTGTGGTGGACCATCACGCGCCTCATTGCTCGGTCCACTGCAGTGGTCACTTTTGTGACCACGATGTGCGGCTACCTGGCAGCACGCACGCTGAATCGATTTGTGAAGAGCACGGTGTATCTCGAGAGTTACAACCAGGAAAACCGCCTTCTCGGCAGATTGTTCCGTCCGTCTGTGTGGCCCGCACTGTTGCGCACCATGGTGGGGCAAAGTTGGTACTTGGTGGCCACTTCCTTCGGTCTTGCTGCAGTGGGCGTCGCGTACGCGGTGATCACATTGAAGAAGTCGGGATCAATACGCTCCGCAGCCACCAATGCCGAGCGCACCGGTTTGCTCTTTGTTGTTGTTGCAACGGCCTCCGTGATCTTCACCGGTGGATTGCAGTTGCTGTACGGCAATCGTGGGGATCACCTTATTTATGGTCGATATGTGGAGATGCTCGCGCCTGTTCTCGTGGTGTTGGCATGTGTTGGGTTGGAGAAGAGTTACAGAGAATCACAGTTTGCATGGTTCGTGTCCGCCGTTGGAATCTTTGTGTTTGCGGTCTTCTACGTGGTCATCGATGGTGGCGATGGTGTGAAAGCAAGTGCCATGCGAAAGAGCATCGTGTATCCCAACATCGTGGGTTTTGATTTCGTTCGCTATTTCATCACGCCCACCTTCTTTACATTGGGTGGAGTCTTCTGTGTGCTCGCATTGGGGTTCTGGTTTGTTTCACGACACTCCGGAGCATGGTCGGTGGTGGCAGTCGCAGTTCTGTTGGGTGTAGGTGTGGTGTATTCAGGTCAGCGCACCATGCTGTCCCGCACGGATTCACTGGAGAAGTCTGGGCAGTCCATTTCTTACGTGTTGAGTGGAAATCCCACACTCATTGGCTACGACGGAGGAATCCGAAACGACATGGCCTACTACTACTTGCGCTACAAATTGCATCCGGTGAAGGTGGTGCGCGAATTCTTCTCGGCGCCCAATGCCCACATTTCCCCCGATTACAGCTGCGTGTATGGCTTCGGCAACAAGGCACCGTCGGACGGGGAGTGGGCGATAGTCGCAGATGAGCCTGTACTCCAACGGGTACTGTGGAAACGGCTCACAGCAGCTCATTGCTAACCCACATCGATTGAGGACATTTCTTATGGCTGAGTACCATCCCGACCAGTGCGACGTGAGCGTTGTTCTTCCGGTCTACAACGAAAAGGGTCACCTTCGAACTGAAATTGACCGTATTCGCGAGTCATTGGAAGCGTCGAAATACTCCTTTGAGATCATCGTGGTCGACGACGGGTCCAATGATGGTTCAGAGACCGAATTGCCCACCATTGAGGGCATCACGCTCATTCGTCACCGACACAACTCGGGAAGTGGTGCGGCGCGTCGTACCGGCACCACAGCTGCACGCGGCCGCGTGGTGGTGTGGACAGATGTTGATATGACATACCCCAACAACCTCATTCCTGAACTTGTGGACTCAATGGATGGGTATGACCATGTGGTGGGTTGGCGTCAAACCGAAGAAGGTACGCACAAGTTGTTGCGCACACCTGCCAAATGGGTGATTCGTAAACTCGCCAGTTATCTGTCGGAGACGGATATTAAAGATCTCAATTCGGGTCTTCGTGCGTTCCGTCGTGATGTGGCCATGCAATACGTGCATGAACTACCAAAGGGCTTCAGCTGTGTCACCACCCTCACCATGTCATTCTTGGGCAATGGTTATTCCTTGGGCTTTTTCCCCATTGAATATTTCCCACGTGCTGGACGATCGAAATTCCATTGGTTGAAAGACACCCGCCGATACATCTTGCAGGTAATTCGTATGACGCTTTCGTACAACCCGCTGAAGGTCTTCCTGCCCGTTGGCCTCACCTTGCTGGGTCTCGGTTTGGTGAAGCTCGGTTTCGACTGGGCAGGTCGTGATTTCAAATTGGCCGCCAACACATTGCTGGTGTTCTTCGCATCGCTGCAAGTGATCACCGTCGGACTGCTGGCCGATTTAGTGGTGCGTGCCACCAAATCACCCACATCAGTGCCTCCTGCCTGATCGTTCATGGTGAATCAAAAACACACCACGAAAGTGGCACTTGTTGGCGCGGCGTTGTCTGCCAACAAGGGCGCCGCAGCAATGGTGGAAACCGTGGTGGCGCGCCTACCTGAGTCCGTCGGTCCATGCAGATTTTCGCTACTCACCACGTATCCCGGTGCTGACGCCGAACACATTCGCCCCGACATGCCCGTGGAAGCTGTTGGGTTGGAGCCCCTTCGATTGGCGCTTGTTGAGTTCCCTGTTGCTCTGCTCGCTGCTGTCGCGCGACTTCTTCGCTTGCCACTTGGTTGGGTACGGACTCGCGGGTGCAGAGCAATCTTGGATTCTGATGTCGTCGTAGATGTGGCGGGAATCAGTTTTGCCGATGGTCGGGGAATTCCCATCACGGTGTACAACGCAATCATGACTGGTGTCCCGTTGTTGCTGGGTGTGCCCACGGTGAAGGCCGCACAAGCGATGGGATCGTTCGATTCACAACCCAATAGGGCCCTGGCAAAGTTGGTGTTGCCCAGGTTGAGTGCAATCTGCGCACGCGGTGCCCGCACTCGTGAGCACCTGGACACACTTGGTCTCACAAATGTCGCCGATGTGGCCGATTTGGCTTTCTCGCTCGATGAATCGGCAACATTGCCACCTGCTGTGAAATCCCTGCTGCCATCCGAGGGCACATCATTTGTTGTGGTGATGCCCAGTGCGGTGGTGAAGGGTTTGTTCGAATCGCAGGGTGGTCAATACGTGTCGGCCATGGTGCGATTGGTGCGCGAAATTCGCATGGCCACACAGTTGCCCGTGGTGATAGTTCCGCACTCCTACCGTGTTGGTCAGGGTGAGGGTCGTATGAATGACGGTCCTGTGTGTCGAGAGGTATCTGCTGAATGCGCAGATGACGCACAGGTCATCGGCATTGATGCTGATCTCACGGCAGGGGAACTGCGTCGTATCGTCTCGCTTTCCACGGTGTTGGTCACATCGCGTTTCCATGCAATGATCTCCGGACTTGCTACCTGTACCCCAACTGTGGTGGTGGGGTGGAGCCACAAGTACCGAGAAGTTCTGCAAGATTTTGATCTGGTGGACTTCGGAATGGATTCGGCAGAACTTGCGCACCCGGAGCGAATCGTGGAGAAGGTGCAATTTGCGCTTCGCAATGCTGGTTTACTCTCACAACAAATTGCTTCTGCGCTTCCAGCGGTGCGCGAGAAATCCGCCCGCAACTTCTCTGTTATTGCTGAAGTGGTGAATCAATGAGTATCACGAACAATTTGCAGGGAGTCATTGACTCTGGAATGTGTATCGGATGCGGTGCATGCGAGATGGTTGATTCGTCGGTTCGTGTCTCACTGAACTCCAAGCGCCTCATTTTCGAGCCAGAGACTGCTGGTGGCGAACAGGCCGCATCGGTATGTCCGGCAGTCTCCGTGGATTACGAGGGACTGCAGAAATACTTGTTCCCCGGCCAGTCCATCGGACCCTACGGTGTGGTGCGGTCTGTGCATTTGTCGCAGAGCACGAACAATGAACGGAATATGAAGGCGAGTTCCGGTGGACTCATCAAAGAACTTCTGCGTAGCTTGTTGCGCTCTGGAGACATAGATGGTGTCATCGCGTTGGATCATGTGCAGGGCATTGATTTCGCCGCGCGTTTAGTCACCACCGAAGCCGACATCGACACGTTGCCCGGTTCGATTTACCACAACCTCAAACAGACATCAGCACTTCAATTGTTGAAGGACACTCCTGGACGCATTGCCCTTGTTGCGATTCCGTGTGAATTGGAGGGGTTGTATGCGTGGGTCAAGAATTACGAACCAGAATTGCGTTCCAAAATTGTTCTTACCGTGGGCTTGTTGTGCGGATGGCAGTATTCGCACCACAGCATCAATGCAATGGGCGAATATCTCGGGTACGACCCTCAGGACATCTCCGATATTTCGTATCGCGGTGGCGGTCCCGTGGGCAAGCTCACTGTCAACACCACGGACGGGGAGACCTATTCAGCCAGTCGGCGTGTTGATTTCGGGTACCAAGTGGCGTTTGACCGTCACTTCAACACCACTCGTTGTCACGTGTGTATCAATCACTCCAATTTCCTGGCCGATTTGGTGGTGGGAGATGCGTGGTTGCCCAGCACGGTGTTCACCAAAACCGGCATCAGTCTGGTGATCTGCAGGTCTGAGTTTGCAGAGCGCGCTCACCAACGACTGATTTCTGATGGATCATGCGTGTCCATCGAGGTGTCGGAGGACGAAATTCGAGAATCACAGACCGAGCGAGTGGTGTTCGGTGAATTTGCATACGCGTACGCCGACTACTTACGTTCCATCGGAATGCACACACCACAGTTGCATGGACCGAATGAAGGTTTTGGCACGTTGAAGCCTCGGCGTCAAGCCGCCAAGTTCCACAGAGAACTGGTGCGCAAGCAGGCTCTTATGGCTGCTCGTCGTTACAAGTACATGAAACTGCGAAAGGGCACACTGGAATTGCGTGGTTACATCATGCGATATGTGCGTTGGTTCATGGTGCGCATCCTGCGCGTAAAGAGCATCAGTGGTCAACGCAAAGAAATTTCGCGTGACCGCTTCTCAGGCTTCCGCTGAGGCCTTGGCCACTATGTTGGCCACCAAAGCCCCCACCAAGTCCACTGCAATGAACACCACACGGCTCATCAAGGCGAGGGACACCGCAAGAGGGGTTCCGATTATTCCAGCGGCCAATGACGTGAACATGGCCTCGCGCACGCCGATGCCACCAGGAACGCCCACCACCACGAATCCGGCAAGCCATGAACTGGATGTGATGAAAAGCATCTCTGTGAGGCCGATGTGTGCGTTGAATGCTGATGCAGTGACCGAAGTAGACAGGGACATGAGAATCCACGACGGTACGTGAATGAAGGTGAGCTGCGCCACTCGTTGTGGTTCGGTCAATGTGAGTGCCGTGGGTGACACTTTCGAAGCCGCTCCCACCACGGCAATCCGCAATCGTTCGTGTGAGAAAACGTAGTAGCCCATGCACAGCCCGATGAAGATCAATGCTGCAATGGGGCGACGACCTGCTGTGCCGAGGGCGCCTAGAGCAATAGCAACAACTGCACCGAGATAGGTGGTGACCAATGAAAGTCCCGTGCTCGCATACGCGTCCTTGCGGGGGATGCCGTTTCGTGCGGCCAATTCGGCTCTGCCCACGATGGGCCAAATGCCGCCGGGCACATACTTGCCCAATTGACCTGTGAAGTACCACCGCATGGCCCGGCGATGACGGACCTCATGTCCTTTGGTGGAGAGCATGCGCACCCAGATCCAGCCGATACTTGTCATCGCTCCAAGGCCCAGGGCCAACGAGAGCAACAAGTTCGGCGCATGTACCTGGGCGAACGCATCGGTGACGTCGTTCCATTTGGTCACCAATGTCTTGCCAACGAATGCCACACCTGCAATGCCGATAGCCGCGCCCAATAGGGGTGCTACGCGCGAGAGAAGAGGGCGTAGCGATGAAGGCACACCGAAACATTACGGCGTGAGGCGAGGTTGGCATGGCACCCCTGAAATGGGCAAGACTGTGCAAGAGCAGGGGGTTGCTATGCCATTAACCATTGATCAAGCAATCAAGGTGTTTACCGATCCGAGTGCGTATGCCGACGAGGCACGCTTCTTTGAGGCCTGCGCATTGTTGCGCAAGGAAGCCCCCATTCATCGGTACGAAGACCCCACGGGCGAATTCAATCCGTTCTACGCCATTACCAGGCATGCCGATGTGCTGGAGATTGAATTGCACAACTCACAATTCATCAATGAGCCTCGTCCGGTTCTTGGACCCGCATCGGGTGATCGTCGCAATGCGGAGAACGGTCACATGTTGCGCACGCTCATCCATGTAGACGACCCGGAGCATCGTGACCTTCGCGGAGTGACCAGTGATTGGTTTCTGCCGAAAAGCTTGCAGAAGCTTGACGCGCGGCTCGCAGACCTCGCCAAGCGTTACGTGGACAAAATGGCGTCCATGAACGGCACATGCGACTTCGCTCAAGACATTGCAATGCAATTGCCCTTGAATGTGATTCTCGACATTCTGGGATTGCCCGAGTCGGATTATCCGCGCATGCTGAAACTCACGCAAGAACTATTTGGTGCATCCGACGAGGAATTGAGCCGTGGTTCTGATCCAGAGGCACTCATTGAAGTCATCAACGACTTCTTTGCGTACTTCACCAAGATCACTGAAGATCGTCGCGCGAATCCCACGGATGACTTGGCTTCCGTGGTGGCGAATGGTCGTATCAACGGTGAAGAACTCACCATGATGCAGACCATCTCGTACTACGTCATCGCAGCAACTGCGGGTCACGACACCACTGCGTCAGCCATTGCTGGTGGATTGCAGGCGCTCATCGAGAACCCTGACCAATTGGAACTTCTGCGCAACGATCCGTCCTTGGTAGCGACTGCAGCTGATGAGATCATTCGATGGGTCACACCGGTGAAGCACTTCATGCGTACTGCCACCGAGGACTACACCATCGGTGGCGTCACCATCAAGAAGGGTGAGTCGGTGTTGTTGTCGTATCCGTCGGCGAACCGTGATGAGACGGTCTTTGAGAACCCCAATACATTCGACATCACTCGCTCTCCGAATAAGCACCTGGCTTTTGGTTTCGGCGTTCACTACTGCTTGGGCGCCATGCTTGCGCGTATGGAAATCAAGGCAATACTCACCGAATTGATTCCACGTTTGAAGTCGGTGCAATTGGCAGGGGAGCCCTCTCTCATGAAGACCACATTTGTGGGTGGATTGAAGCACCTTCCCATCACATACGAGCTGGTTTAACGCCGATCCTGCAAGAACGGAAACTTCTCGCGAGTCGAGGAAACAACGCCGGGGTCCACCTCTGCAAACAGAATGGTTTGCGCGTCACCGCCCTGTGCCAGCACTTCACCCAATGGGTTAATGATCATGCTGTCGCCTGAATAGTGAAGCCCGCCTCCATCACCCACGCGGTTACAGCCAATCACGTACGCCTGGTTCTCAATGGCACGAGCCCGTAAGAGCGCCATCCAATGTTCGCGCCTGCTGGCAGGCCAGTTTGCGGGAACGATGTAGAGATCGGTGTCAGGGGCTTGTCGCCAGTACTCATCAGCAAATCGAAGGTCGTAGCAAACAGAGAGCGATACGCGAAGGTCGCCAACTGCGACTGTTTCTTGTTGTGTTCCGGCACGGAAATGTTTGTCTTCGCCCCCGTATGTAAACGGATGAATCTTGTTGTATCGATGTGTTTCTCCGCCGGGAGAAGCAACAATCAACGAGTTGTACGGACGCGGATCATCACTGGCGACCTCTGGGCAACTTCCCGCAATCCACACGTTGTGTTCACGCGCCATCCGTTGCAAGAACTGAGAGGAGGGCCCGCCATGTTGTTCGCCAATATCATCACGATCAACGACGAAACCGGTGGAAAACATCTCAGTGAGCACAATGAACTGGGCACCTACCGCGGCGGCATCTGCAACCAGAATTTCAAGGTGACGAAAATTCGTTTCACGGTCGGCCCATTGAACGTCGTGTTGTATGGCCGCAACTTTCATTTCCAATTTCCCAACTTCTCTGCGGCTGCGTTGATGGTTGCAAGTTGTTTGCAAAATGCAAAGCGCACCAAGTGTTTACCTTCGGCTTCGTGACGAGGGTCGTACAGCACGGAGGCTGGGATTGCCACGATGCCACATTGTTCCGGCAATGACCGACAGAAAGCCATGCCATCTCCGTCGGCGCGTCGCTCGCGAATGTCGCAGGTAATGAAGTACGTGCCTTCCGGGGTGATGGGTCGCAGACGTGCGGCATGAAGTGCTTCACTGAGTAGATTCCGTTTTGCTTCCAGGTCGGCTGCGAGATGTGCAAAATACGAGTCGGGAAGACGCAAGCCCTTCGCAATGGCGGCCTGAAATGGTGTGCCGCCAGCAAAAGTGAATAGTTGCTTTGCCATGAGGGTTGCATTGATGAGTGCCGATGGTGCACATGCCCAACCAATCTTCCAACCGGTGGTGTTGAAGGATTTTCCACCCGAAGAAATGGTGATGGTGCGATCCTTCATGTGTGGAAGTGAGGCAATGGGGATGTGTGTCGATTCCGAAAAGACAAGGTGTTCGTACACCTCGTCGGAGATGACGAAAACATCGTTCTTGATCGCCGCTTCCGCCACGGTATTCAGTTCCTCGCGCGTGAACACGGTGCCCGTTGGGTTGTGAGGGGTGTTCAGCAAAATGGCGCGCGTGCGCGGTGTGAACGCTGTGTGGAATTCATGGGAGTCAAACTCGTAGCGTCCGGAGGCAGATGGGCGCAATGTGACGGGCACCATTTTTGCACCGGCCAATGCAATACACCCGGCGTACGTGTCGAAGAGGGGTTCAAACACAATCACTTCATCGCCTGGATTCAGGGTTCCCAACAATGCGCTTGCCAATGCCTCGGTGGCACCCATCGTCACCAGAACCTCTGTGTCAGGGTCGTAGGAGAGTTGCCAGAAACGTTGTTGGTGCTCGGCGATTGCTGCGCGTAGGTCAGCCAGTCCACGGCCAGGTGGATACTGGTTGTTGCCGGAGGCGATCTCTGATTGTGCTGACTGCAGAACTTCGTCGGGACCGTTGTAGTCGGGGAAACCTTGGCCCAGGTTGATGGCGCCCGTGGAGACAGCAAGAGCCGTCATCTCTCCGAAAATGGAGACTCCAAAACCTTCAAGTTTGTGCGTGAGCGGTGATGCCATGGTCACCTTCGTAGCGTAGGTCGTTCGCAACGATGCTGGGATGTTGTTTATGCGGTCCAGCCCGAGAATGCGTCGATCATTGCCTTCACATCACCCAGTGGATACAGGATGGGGCATGTTGCTCCATCGCGCATGTATTCACGCACCTTTGCTCGGGCATCATCAGGTGTCCCGGAGGCCGTGAGCATCTGAACAATTTCATCGGGTACCAACTTGGAGGCAGCCACCACCTGCTCGTGGGTTGCTGGCCACGTGAGCACTTCGCCCACTTTGTCAAGAAGCGATTGAGGCACTCCCGAAGCTTTCATGATGTGTGGTTGTTGTCCCAGATATTGAGTGACCATGAGGCGCGCCATGTCGAGAGCGGTCTTGCGATCTTCGTGCACCGAACACACCACAAGTTGAGGGCGGTCGATGGTTTCCCAATTGCGTCCTGCTTTGTCAGCGCCAATCTTCAGGTGCTCAAGCGCGGTCTTGTTGTAGTCGGGTGACACCAAATAGTTGAGCACCACACCATCTGCAACTTCGCCAGCCAATTCCATCATTTGCATGCCGGTGGCACCCAAATAGATGGGCACGTTCTTGGGGCGGCGCTCCTGATACACGTAGTCCAACTCAACGCCATCAAGTTGCACGAACTCACCATTCATCGTGACGGTTTCGTTGGCCAGCAACGCACGACACGCTGTGATGATCTCACGCATGGCGCGTAGTGGTTTGGTGCGGTTCACGCCTACCTTTGACGCCAAAGGTTCCCACCAAGCACCAATGCCCAGAATCACGCGCCCGGGAGCCAAGTCATCGAGGGTGGAAAACGTTGCGGCAAGTCGTGCCGGGTTGCGTGTCCAGCAATCCACCACGCCAGATCCAATCTTGATGGTGTCGGTAACGGCTGCGAATGCTGACATCGGAACAATCGCGTCGCGCACCAATCGACTGTCGGCTTGCCACACGGCTTCGAAGCCTTTTTGCTCTGCGTACTTCGTGTACTCCATGCCTTCGGCAATGGGGTGTGCATCTTGCAGGTAAATGGCTGCGGGGCTCGACATGATGGTTCCTCTGTTTCTTCTGCGTGATTGTTAGTCGTTGGAGTCGGATGTTTTTGGTTTCATGGGCAGCTGAGTGCGCCACACACCATCTGCCGCGTGAAGTGCAGCGGCAACTGCAGGCGCAGTGGGCACCAGACCAATTTCCCCCACGCCCTTGATGCCATATGGGCTCTTGGGTTGTGGGCACTCCACCAATGTGACATCGATGGCGGGGACATCTTTGGCACGAAGAATGCCCAACGAACGCAAGGTCATGTTGGTGGGGTAGCCGAGTTCGTTGGTGGGGAAGTCCTCGCTGAGTGCGTATCCGAGACCCATGTGAACGGCGCCCTCAATCTGGCCTTCACACAACGTGGGATTCACCGCGCGACCCACATCGTGAATGGCCACCACCTTCTCAATGGTCTGGGTTGCTGGGTCCATGATCACCATTTGTGCGGCGTACCCGAATGCTGAGTGAATGGTGGGATTTTCAACGCCTGGTTCACCCAGGTGTTGGGTCCAATCGACAACGTATTCGCCCACGTAGTCGCGACCGGTCGTGCACCCGTCATTCAACGCTTCTGCGCAAGCGTTCTTGACACTCGCCGCGGCCATCAACGTGCCTCGACTGCCTGTGGTTTGACCAAAGCCCAATTGGCGCGTGGTGTCAACGATGACGCGAATTCGCGACGCATCGATCTTCAGTTCTTCTACCGCTACCTGTAGCGCAACGGTGTGGACGCCTTGTCCCATTTCGGTCCATCCGTGACGAACCTCGACAATGCCGTCTTCACGGAAATGCACCACGGCCTTCGATACTTCTCGGAAACCATTTCCGAGTCCGGAGTTCTTGAGGCCCAATCCCAAACCAACGGCCTTGCCCGATGCAATGGCAGTGTCATACGCGGGCTTCATTGCATCGAGACATGCTTCGGCACCGAGACAGCCGTCGTCCATGATTTGGCCAGGGCCCCACACCTCACCAGGATGAATCACGTTGCGCTTGCGAATTTCCCAACCGCTGATTCCTAGTTTCTCCGCAAGGCGGTCGAGGCAACCTTCCATTGCGAACTGCGCCTGGTTCGCACCGAATCCACGGAAGGCACCGCAGACCGGATTGTTCGTGCGAACGGCGATGGAGGACACATCAACTGCAGGTGTGTGGTACGGGCCAGTGGCGTGTCCTGCGGCGCGCTCCAGTACTTTCATTCCGACCGAGGCGTAGGAACCGGAATCGCCCACCATGCGTGCACGAACGGCCGTGATCTTTCCGTTCGCATCGCAACCCACTGTGTACTCCATACGAATGGGGTGACGCTTTGCGTGCATGAGCAAACTCTCCTCACGAGAGAGGGTGCATTTCACGGGTTGCTGCAACAACCATGCGGCCAAAGCGGTTTGCCCCTGGTTCGACATGTCTTCCTTGCCGCCAAATCCACCACCGTTTGACACGAGTTCAACCGTGACTTTGTCAGTGGAGATTCCGAGCATCGCACAAATTTGATCGCGGTCGTCCCACACGCCTTGTCCGCCGGAATACACGTGCATGGTGCCGTTTGATGAGTTTGGGACGGCCAGTGTGCTTTCTGGTTCCAGGAATGCGTGTTCAATTCGTTGCGTTTGGAAGGTTTCGTTGACCACATGAGCACTTGCAGCAAGTTGGGCATCCACGTCTCCACGTGTGTATTCGCTGCGCGACAAGATATTGCTGTCGGTACCCGCGACCGCAATTTCAGGATCGTCAATTGCTGCGAGCGCATCAACGATGGGACGATGCACGTTGTACTCAACCGATATCAGTTGTGCCGCATCTCTCGCTTGGCGTCGAGTATCTGCAACGACAACAGCCAACACGTCGCCTGCATATGACGTTCGCTCGCCAACACCGATGAAGACAGGCCAATCCTTGTAAATGATGCCCACCTTGATGTCTCCGGGCACATCTGCCGCGGTGAATACGGCCCGTACGCCGGGTGCCTGCAGTGCTGCGCTGGTGTCGATGGTCAGAATGTCCGCGCGCACATGCGATGTGAGATGCAATGCAGCATGCAGCATTCCGGGAACGCGAATGTCATCCACGTAGCCACGGTCACCCAAAGCCAAATCGGCGGCTTCATACTTGGTACCTCTGGAACCGACGCCGCCAGGAAGTGAGATATCAACGGGAGTGCCTTTGGCGACAGTGTCGATGGCGTCGAGAACCTTCACATAGCCAGTGCAGCGACACAAGTGGGCGCCGAGATGACGAGCCATGTCTTCACGCTTTAGATCGGCACCCTTTTTGTCCACTTGAGACTTCGCACGCATCACGATGCCAGGGATGCAATATCCGCATTGCAGCCCGCCACACGATGAGAATGCATCGGAGTACCGCGCGCGCTCATTGTCTTCCAGGCCTTCCAATGTGGTGATCTCACGACCTTCAGCCTTGGCAACCGGGTATTGACATGACACCTGTGCCTTGCCGTCGATCATGATGGTGCAGCATCCACACTGACCTGATGGCGAACAACCGTCCTTGGGAGATGTGATGTCCAATTCCTCGCGAAGCGCGCTGAGCAAGTGAGGGTGGTCGGCCGCCACCGAAACATCGCGTCCGTTGACGCGAAAAGAGACCTGGGCAGTGGTGGTGGGCACATCAGTCATTTCACCGACTTTAACGATTTGTAAAGCTCAAAGTCTCATTCCTATTGGCCTTGGAGCCACGCTCGGTGGAATAGGGTTCCCGCATGGAGAACACCGTGGTTCGGCGAATCGTCACAGTGACGGGGGTACTGCTGTGTGCCTTGGCTCTTCCTATTCTCGCCCTGGTGTGGATACCGGTCGGCGCACTCGTCGACGTGGTGCGCAGACGGTGGCGCCTGCCCATTGTGAGACTGTTGGCCTTTGCCACATGTTGGGCATGGTTGGAAGTGCTGGGCGTGTCTGCCGCGGCATTGTTGTTTCTATCGGGTAGGTCCTCTCGGATCGATTCCTATTACAAAGTGCAGGCGTGGTGGTGCCGCAATGTCGTCGGCTGTTTGTCGGCTTTGGTGGGGCTTCAATTCGAGGTGAGTGGCACCGAGAACGTGGGTGACGGACCCTTCGTGCTGCTCGCGCGACATGTGAGTTTGGCTGACGCAGTGATGAGTTCATGGGTGGTTGGTTCCCTCATGAAGAAGAACCCCCGTTATGTGTTGAAGAATGAATTGAAGATGGACCCATGCCTCGACATATTCGGACATCGCTTGCCGAACTATTTCATCAATCGATCTTCGGACGATGTAGCCGCAGAACTTCAAGGCATCCAGCAAATGGCGTCACATCTCAACGTTGATGATGTCGCTGTCATTTTTCCCGAAGGCAGCAGGGCGAACGACGCCAAGCGCAATGGCCGACTTGCAGCGCTTGCCGAACGGTCATCGCCGCGCCACGCACGCTTGCAGCAACTGCGTTATCTGTTGCCACCTAAACCTGCTGGAGTTTCAGCGTTATTGCAGTCGGTGCCGGCTGCGCATGTCATCACGTTGGCGCATTGCGGCCTGGAAGGGCTGGATAGTTTCGGTGCCATCTTGCGCAATTTTGGTCGTCAAGTGGTGAAAGTACGTGTCACGCTCACAAAACATGATCGGGGTTCCATCCCGCATGGAGATGCGTTTGTCGCGTGGTTGGATGACCAATGGGTCAAGATGGATCAACTGGTGCAGTCGCAAGTGTCGATTGCACGAAAGGTGAGGTAATGGGTCATGAGTGAGGCAATGCTTGTTTCGGCGATCACGATTGCATGCATCATGGTGTGCACGTGGATTGTCAGTGTTCTCATCAAGAATGCATCAATCGTGGACATCATCTGGGGTTTCGGCTTCGCGGTGAACGCCATCGTTCTTTCTGTGGCCATCGATGGTGATTCCATACGTCAAACCCTGGTCGCGGTTTTGGTGGGCACATGGGGCTTTCGGCTTGCCGCATATCTGGCCAAGCGCAATCTCGGTCACGGCGAGGATTGGCGCTACAAGGCAATGCGCAAGAAGAAGGGCGCAGCATTCCCCGTCATCAGCCTCGTCACAGTGTTCGGACTTCAAGGTGTCCTCATGTTCGTGGTGTCATTGCCGGTGATGTTTGCGAACGCCGATGCCTCACCTGGCGTTGGACCCATTGCGGTGATGGGGGTGATGGCCTGGATTGTTGGTTTCATGTTTGAGGCAGTGGGTGACGCTCAATTGGCAAAGTTCAAGAAAGATCCGGCCAACGCAGGAAAGGTGATGAACAGAGGCTTGTGGAGCCTCACTCGGCATCCCAATTATTTTGGAGATTCGCTCATGTGGTGGGGCATCTGGGTGATTGCCGCTGAGACAGGTTCAGGGGTCGTTTCAATCGTCGGACCAATTGTTATGACCTTCTTCTTGCTGAAGGTTTCCGGAGTTCCCATGTTGGAACGATCGCTTGCAAAGCGTCGTGAAGGTTGGGATGAATACGTCGCCACTACAAGCGGATTCATCCCGCGTCCGCCGAAGCGTTTGTAACTAAATAAGGGCCAATGCGTTGGTGATGTCGGCCAGCAGGTCACTGGTGGCTTCTAACCCAATGGAGAATCGCAGGAGGCCTTGCGTGACGCCCGTCGATACCAGCACCTCTTCGCTAAATCCGGCTTGTGTACTTGTTGCTGGGTGGCACACCAGGGTTTCTGGTCCACCAAACGAAGTTGCGGTGTGTGCCAGCGACAGATGAGACACGAACGTATTGCAGGTGTCGAAATCACCTTTGAGTTCCACTGCAACGATGGTCCCGCCGTGGCGCATTTGTTCGTGCGCCAACGCATATTGAGGATGCGACTCGAGGAATGGATAGGACACAGACGCAACCTTTGGATGTGACTCCAGTGCGCGTGCAATTTCCAATGCTGAAGTTGTCTGACGCTCGAGACGAACTGAAAGCGTGCGAATGCCGCGTAACGCATTGAGTGCATCGTGTGGTGATGCTGCGGCTCCGTGCAAAACCGAATATGACCAGATGGAATCGATGAGCTCCTTTTCTCCGGCGATGACACCCAACAATGCATCGTTGTGTCCACCGATGCCCTTCGTGGCCGAATGCAGCACGATGTCCACTCCGTGTGCGAGTGGGTTTTGTCCGAGCGGAGTTGCAAGCGTGGAGTCCACCAACGTGAACGGGCCTTTGATGGCTCCTATTTCAGCCAAACTGGTGATTCCCAATCGCGGGTTCGAGGGTGTCTCGGCAATGACCAACATGGTCCTTCCCGGAATCACGGCTGACGCAAATGCTCCTGGCACGCTGGGGTCCACCAAGGTCACATCGATGCCGAGCCTCTGACACGGGCCCTGTAGGAAGGCGAGGGTTGCGCCGTAGACGTTGTTCTGCGCAACGATATGCGAACCAGAACTACACAAGGCAAGAACGACGGTGCTGATGGCGCCCATGCCAGATCCGAACGCCAACGCGGATTCCGCACCTTCTAGCTCGGCCACCGCGTGTTCGAATTGGGTGACGGTGGGGTTGCCGAAACGGGCGTAGAAACTGTCAGCGCGGAAACCAGTGGCGCGCTGTCGGGCCTCGTGCAATCCTGACGATTCCCACACGGTGTTGGGCCACAGGGTGGGCGAGAGCGCAGAGGATTGGTCTCGGCCGGCCGTGATGGCTGTGGTGTCTGGGCTTTGAGGCACGAGCCGATGCTAACCATCAATTGCAGTGCACCCATGGGAAATTTTGTGGGTTTCAGGGCTGGACTGGCTCAGGCGAGTAGCCTTGACGGAATGTTCTCTTATTTGGATGCCGGTACCGGCAGCATGCTTGTCAGCATTTTGGGCAGTGGCCTGGCCGGAATCGGCGTTCTCTGGAAAATGGCCCGCGGCAAAGTCACCGGCAAGTCCGTGACCAATCTTGAAGATGCTTCCGCAGATGCAGAAGAATCCGATTCTTCACACGACTAATTCAACGTTTCAGCCATGACCTCCATTCATCAAGATCCAGGCTCTTTTCGTGACCCCCTCAGTCGGGTGTACGTGGGGGATGGGCAAGTAGTTCGTGCCTTCACCGATCTCGGTGCCAAAGACATCAAGGCAGTGTGGGACAAGCCATTCATTCAGAATGCTTTGGCATCCGGAACCCTCATTCAGTCCACCATTGTCGAGCCTGCCGCCGTTGGCCTCAGTGCTCCATGGTCAATGGCCATGACGCACCCATTGGTGCCATTCATTTCGTACCCGTACGAGTGGACCTTCTCGATGTTGAAAGATGCTGCACTTCTGCAGTTGGAAGTCACGCGCGGTGCCTTGGCTGACGGCATTGGTGTGAAGGATGCAACTCCCTACAACGTTCAGTTCATAGGGCCAAAGGCACAGTTCATTGATGCAGGATCATTTGAGCGTCGTCGCAAAGGTGACCCTTGGTACGGCTACCGCCAGTTCTGCGAGATGTTCCTGTACCCGCTCATGATGCAGGGCTACCTGGGTGTGGGTTTCCAGCAATTCATGCGTGGAGCGGTGAATGGTATTTCTCCCGACACCATGCGCAAATTGTTGCCTGCGAGTATCCGTCGCCCACGCAAGGGTCGATTGACGCACGTCGTGTTGCACGCCGCGGCTCAGAATCGTTTTGCTGACAGCGAAGTGAACATGAAGAGCGGAGCTGCAAAAGCTGGCATGAATGCATCGGTGCTCGACGCAACTCTCAAGAAGCTCATCGGCATTGTGCAGAAGCTCTCATTGGGTGACAAGAAATCCACGTGGTCCGAATATTCAGAACGCGGTCACTACATCGAGTCAAGCCTCGATGAGAAGCAGCGTTTCGTTCGTGATGCAGTTGCATCAGCACCGCGCAAACAAGTGTGGGACATCGGTTGCAACGATGGAGTGTTCAGCCGTATCGCGGCAGCACACTCGGACTACGTAGTAGCGATGGACGCCGATCCTCTGGTGGTGGATCGTTTGTACAACACGTTGAAGGCAGAGAAGAGCGACAAGATTCTGCCCCTGTACGTTGACATGTCTGATTCCGGTGGCGGAATTGGCTGGCGCGGACAAGAACGCCCAGGCATTTTCGACCGTGGCAACCCCGACATGGTGTTGGTGTTGGCTGTGATTCATCACTTGGCCATCACCTTCAATATTCCGTTGGCTGCGCAATTGGACATGTTCCGCGATCTCACACCAGAAATGGTGATTGAAATGCCGCACGCTGATGATCCCATGGTGCAAAAACTCCTCGTCAACAAGCGCGCAGGTATTCACGACGATTTCAATCTTGGTGAATTCGAGCGTCTACTCACCGAGCGCTTTGACATCAAGTCGAAAATGCTGCTTTCATCAGGAACTCGCACCATTTTCCATGTGACTCGCAAGGGTTAACGAACGCTCCCTGGGGAGAAGAATCGGAAACACCGATAGCATTTGGTGTGCTGTGGTGTTCGCACCACAACCTGGCGACGTGGCCGAATGGTTTAGGCAAGGGCCTGCAAAGCCCTCTATTTGGGTTCGATTCCCAACGTCGCCTCCAATTACATGTGTACACCCCATCATTAGGGTCGCGCCATGAATCAATTTGCTGTCATGTTTGGTGTTTCTCAAGCTGATTGCGAAGCGTTTCCGCCTGAGACCATCTGGGACCAGTGCTGGTGGATAAACAACGTCAAATGGCTGACAGGACTTCTGCTCGTAACAATTTGGTTTGGTCCGGTCTTCTTGATCATTCGCAGACCCATGGAGACATCAAATTTGCGTTGGTCTCTTGCGGGCTTGGCTTGGCTATTTGTAGGTGGATTGGTTGCGGTTGTTGTGTCAATGATGCTGGTGGAGCCTTTTGTTTTGAGGTTGTTGGGCGCATCATAGAAGACTCTCCAGTCACGTCATTTTGAGGTTGCACTGGTAATTTCGCCGCCATGACGACGCGTGCTGAAGCCATTGCTCAACTCACTGCCGTGGGTTCCCCATATGAACTTGAAGTGGTCAACATTCATGGGTATCCCATTCGTACTTATAAGAACGCACATCGCAATCTGCGTGAGATTTGGGAACGTGCTGCCAAACGTGGAGACGCTCCCTATTTCATTTATGAAGATGTGGTCACCACGTACGGCGAGGCCCACAAAGAAGTGGTGTCCCTTGCTGCCTGGTTGTACGAGAACGGTATTCGCAAAGGAGACCGAGTTGCCGTGGGCATGCGCAACTATCCCGAGTTCGCCATTGCATTTTGGGCGATTCAGTCCATCGGCGCGGTCATGGTCAGTCTGAATGCCTGGTGGATCGGTGAAGAGTTGAAATATGCGCTGAAGGACTCAGGCGCAGTCGCTGCGATTCTCGATGGTGAACGCCAGGAGCGCCTGACCCCGGAAATGATGGAGGAGTTGGGTGTGCGATTGGTGGTGGTTGCGCGTGGCGAGGCACGTGCCGACACCACCGAGTGGGGCCAAGCTGCGGGGAACACGGGTGCAGTATTGCCGCACGTGGACATTGATGCAGAAGACGACGCCACCATCTTGTACACCTCTGGTACCACCGGATTTCCGAAGGGTGCCGCTGGCAGTCATCGCAACTACGTCACCAATGTGTGGAATGGTCTCTTCACGGTGGGAGTTGGGTCATTGATGGCCGGTGGTCCTATTCCTGATCCTTTCGCTGACCGTGCTCACATCACGGCTCTCTCCACTTTCCCTTTTTTCCATATTGCTGGATTGTGTGGATTGATTGCCAGTACGAACAATGGCACCACCATCGTTACGCAGTACAAATGGGATGCCGGCGATGCGTTGCGTTTGGTGGAGAAATACAAGGTCAACCAATTTGGTGGCGTGCCCACAGTGGTTCGTTCGTTCATCGAACATCCCGACCGTGACACATTCGACTTGAGCAGTTTGGCAAGTATCGGTCAGGGTGGTGCACCCGTGGCGCCCGACACCATCGCTCGTATTGAACAGGATTTTGCGGGCAAGGTGAGCCCTGGCAACGGGTACGGACTCACAGAAACGACCGCTGGCTGCATTGCCAATGCAGGTGCTGCATACTTCGCCAAGAAGGACAGTGTTGGTCTACCTGCGGTGGGAACCGACGTGTGCATCATGGACGAGGACGGCAAGGAGGTCCCGCAGGGAACGATTGGTGAAGTCTGTATCTATGGTCCGCAGAACGTTCGTGGATATTGGAACAAGCCAGCCGAAACGGCCAAGGCGTTCGTTGATGGTTGGTTCCATACTGGTGACGCCGGATACATCGACGAAGACGGGTTTGTCTATGTGGTCGACCGCATCAAGGACATGGTGTTGCGCGGCGGAGAGAATGTGTATTGCGTGGAGGTGGAAACAGTTCTCTTTGAATTGGATGCCGTTCTTGACTGTGCAGTCATTGGTCTGCCACACGCCAAACTGGGCGAAGAGGTAACGGCAGTTCTCGTCGCCGCAGACGGTTTCGATGAATCAGCCACGCCCGAAGTGTTGCAGTACCTGTCCGGGCGTCTCGCGGCCTTCAAAGTGCCGAGCAAAGTGTTCTGGCACCATGAAGAACTTCCGCGAAACGCCACGGGCAAGGTTCTGAAGAAGGATCTTCGAGACTTCTACGCGTCTCGCTAAGCCTTCTTCCAAATTCCGGTCCAATCAAGACCCCAATTCGTCACCACGCGTTGGGTCTTGCCCTTCACCAATTGGAGGGTTCCCACGCCCGCAATCTTCTTGGTGGTGAACACCGTGTAGTACATGTGCGTGATGGATCCCATCATTGCGTGTTCTTGTATGTAGGCAGTTCCCGCACGATAGTTCCGCTTCGCGACCGTCTTGCTGGTCGCTGCTTCGCCGTCGTAGAAAAACGTGTCCACGGTGGTGTCGGTGATGTGGTTGAGTCCCAAAACAACTCCCACGTTGTTTCTGTATAACGGATGCACCGGATTCGTGCTGTTGCCGGGGTATGCATTCGTGACGATAAAGGGCAGGTTGAATGCCACGTCGTTGCCTTCAAAGAGAAGTAGCAGGAGTGCATCGTAAGCGTTGTAGTACTCGCCTGCGGAAATCTTGGGCGCTGCGTTGAATGCTTTCGTGATGATGACACCCGTTTCTTCCACCACATAGTTGGCGTATATTCCGCACTTTGCCCATGTCGCCTTGAGGAAGGCTGCATTTCCTTGTGAGACCGCAGTTGTGTCTGCTGGGAAGGTGAACTCCAATCGATCCTTGCCGGATTCCTTGATGTATTCGGCCAACCAATGCTTCGAATCCTTGATGCTGAATTTCTGAAATCCTGATTTGGTGTACATCACGCTTTTCGGCCCGACGATGGATTTGGCCACAACACCTTCACCCTTGTTACGGGCTTTCAGGAAGTTTGCGCGGTCTATGCAACTGAGAACTGCTTTGCGTGCTGACATGTAACTGAAGGGTGAGCCGGGTTTGCCTTCGTTCAACCACAGTGATGGGTAGTACTCAACCGGTGACTTGTGTTCGTTCACCACAGTGCGTCGCTTGCGGAGATCCTTGATGAAGGTTCCTTCGCTTGCTGATGAGAACATGGCTGCATCAATGGCGCCCTTGCGCACCGCTGCGGCACGTTGTGATGCTTCCTTTACGTTTGTGAAAGTTATTTGATTCAAGTAGGGAAGTTGGGCATTGTTCACGGGATCCCTGCGCCAGTAGCCAGTGTTTCTGGTGACAGTCAGTTGGTCCGATGTCCATGAGACAAGCTTGAACGGGCCCGTGCCCACGGGAACGTCTGCACATGTCGTTGCATTCGTAAGTTGAAGTGGTGAACGCATGAAGAATCGACCCGATGCATATAGCGTCGATGGGAAGTCGTTCTGTGCTCTGTCTAGTTGGAACTCAATGACGTATTGAGACTTCACGCTCATGGCCTTGATGTTGGCGGTGAACGCCGTGCCGGTTCCTACTGTGTATGCCTTGGTCTGGTAAGCAGGAAGTCCACCTGCTGAATAGGCGGCAGCTGCCACTCGACCAGTAATCGCATTGAAGTTCGCAAGAACTGCTGTTGCGTCGAAGTCCTGACCGTCGGTGAACTTGATGCCTTGACGAAGCGTCACGGTCCACGTCTTCAAATCACTCGATGAAGATGCGCCCGATGCGAGAAGGCCGATCATGTCGCCACCCTTGGTGCGTTCAAAGAGTGTTTCGTAAATGGTCCGTTCCGCCATGAGAGCCGAGTTCGCAGGATTGTTGCTGACACAAAATCCAGGAAACGTGTCGAAGATTCCCACCTTGATCACGCCCCCATATCGAGATGCTGAGGGTCTGGTCGCCGCATTTGTTTGCGTGGCACACAGAGAAATTCCTGCCAGGGCAATTGCTGCGGTCAATGCAAGTCGTTTGCGCGCAAATCGAGGTGGATGGTCCAGTGAATTCATGTTGTTCCTTTGTCCGTTGTACGTATTGGTCAAAGTAACGAGACTTCAATTTGAGTTGTCGAAGAATTCATACCTGTGTTGCACGAGGGTGTCCCTTCGTGTACGTGTCTTTCTACAGTTGCGGCATGAACGAATCGCAGAGCAGAAGTTTGAAGGATCGAGTTGCTGTAGTGGCTCTTGAGCACGATGAATCACGCGTGTGGTTGTTGCATGAGGGCGAGGCAGTTCCCGCAGTTACCGTGATGCGACCTGATGCAGAACTAATACATGTTCGGGAAGGACAAGAACGTCACTTGCATTCCACAGAAGCAAATGAGAATTCGTATTTTGCTGATTTGGCCTTGAAACTGGCCAGCTCTTCCAACATCATTTTGTTCGGTCATGGCAAAGGAAACTCAAACATGAAAAACAAGTTTCTGGGGTATCTGCACGACCATCGAATTCCACTGATCAATCGATGCGTGGATGGCGGCACTGTTGATTTGTCCGCTGTGAGTGACAAGCAACTTCTTGCTCTCGCTAAGCAGGTGTGGGAACGTCAGTGATACTTGCGCCGAAAAGTTTCTTGGTGGGGAACCAGGTGCGCCACACCACCACGAATGCCAAGTAGGCAGGACCAATCAGGATGACATCTTTTGCCCAACGTGGTCCGTTGGGATACGTGGCAGACAGCCAGGCAAAGACGGTGAAATATGTGGCGGTGGCACAGTATGTGGGTAAGCGAAGCGCACGTACACGCACCAGGTGTGGGAATTTGATAGTCGTGAGTTGACTGATACAGAACAACACACTGATAATCGCTGCCGTACGTTGGCTTGTACCAAGAATAATGAATGACGGAATCACTATGTTCCACATTGCAGGGAAGCCGTTGAACCACACATCCTCGGTTTCTTGATCGATGCGGGCGAACCATAAAGCACTTGTCATGAGAATGAGTCCAGCAATGGTCATGCTGAGTCGGGGCTCCACCACATCGAGACGTACCAAAAGAACTGTGGGTACCACCACACACGTGACGTAGTCGATGACAAGGTCGAGAACATGGCCATCAATATGGGGTGCATGAACTTCCACATTGAACTTGCGCGCAATGGGTCCGTCGATGCCGTCAAGGACCTGGCACACAATGAGCCACAACAACGCAGGTCGAATGTGGCCGTCGACAACCGACTGCAACGCAATCAAGCCAGCAACTGCCCCGGTGGCGGTGAGGAAATGAATGCCAAATCCAGCTCGTCTTTGCGATTGGGAGGTGGATGTCTCGGTCACTGGTTCATTCTACGGTGTGCTCATCTACGCTCAGTGCGGTGACCGTGAAACGACAGACAATTGAGCGCTCGTGGGTGGGTGTTTCTGTGTTGTACGGACTCTTTCGCGCAAGTCTCGTATGGACGTTCCTATCGCAATACGGAGTGAACACGGCAGTATTTCTCGTTATCGAGTTGGTGTCGTCCATGGCATATGGGCTCTCTAGCGCACGCGTGGTGGGAGCTTTTGTCGATTCACGTTGGCGTTCATTGCGGGCATGGATACCTGTGGCCCTGATCACTTATGCCGCACCAGATGCATATGTGTTTCTCAGCGCAGGACGACTGCCCGGGGGCATGGTGGAGGTTCTTGTTTCCATCGTGTGTGTGACCGCGGCTTTCACTGCGGTGGGCATGTGGTTCCAGGTGCGCAACAAACGCCGCGCGCAAATGTCGCGGTAATTTCCTACGACCAGCCGCCAGAGAACGAGACGAACTGTCCCGTTGCAAATGTGGCGGTGCCGTCCAAATACGGCATGCAGAAGGACGCAAATTCATCGAGTTGACCAAGTCGCTGGAGGGGGACTTGTGATTCCACCTTCTTGCGTATTTCTGGGTTCTCGGCGCCTGACGCGCGAAGGAATTCGGGGAAATCCATGAAGTTGGTGCCGATGCCATTCACTGACACGTTGTTGCGGGCAAATTCTGTCGCAGCATTCTTTGCCAACATTGCGGCAGCTGCACGCATGGATGAATACAGCGGAGCGCCCGGGCTGGGTCGCGATGCAGTGGCACTCGAGATGATGAGCAATTGACCCGAACCTTGTTGCACCATGGTGGGGGCAACTGCCATCAGGAAGTTGTAGGGCGATACCACGCAACCCTCGTACAACTTGTCCAGTTCTTCCCGTGATGATCCGAGCAGCCTCCCAGTCACCACACGACCCGAGGAGACCGCGGCAGAATCGATGCGTCCAAAGGCATCAAGTGCTGCGTGGACCAATTCTTGGGATGCTTCCGGATCCACAAGGTTGCGAACACCTGTGACCCCCACGGCGGTGGCTCCGAGATCGCGAAGTTCCTGCAGTAGGCCGTCCTGAGGATCACCAATCACGATGTCGTGGCCCCGAGAGGCCAGCATGCGTGCCAACGGCGGGCCCACATAAAAGCTTCCGTCATTGATGATGGCCACTCTGCGAGATTGCTGATTCATGGTTGTCTCCTCGTTCTCGATGAACCTAGTTCTCAGGCTCGGCGACCCCCACGAACAGACTGTGCTCTCTTGTGAATACTTGCGCCACACAAGGGAATTTTCCGTATTTTGGGGCCTCGGGTGTGGTGGTGGTCACATGGGCTGGACTAAGGTGACTGCAGTCACTCGGACATCGAGGACGCCTTCAGGGGGTAAATAAGTGAAAGACACAGTTAGCCGTTCGCGGTGGACGAAGCGTTGGGGAGTAGCACTTGTTGTTGCGCTCACCGGCTCGGCCATGGCAACCACTACTACACATGCAGCAAAGTCGAAGTACGGCGGTGAAGTCACCGTTGCTATTGGTGACACGTTCCCAGGCTTCTGCGTATCGAACATTCCGAACCACTCGGCTTTGGGTGGCTTCCGTTTGATCTACGAGCAGTTGTTCGAGCGCACGCCAGCTGGCGAATACGTTGGCTCGCTCGCAGAGTCCGGTGTTCCCAACGCAACACTTGATCAGTGGACAGTGAAGATTCGTCCAGGCATCAAGTTCTCCAACGGTGAAGCATTGAACGCTGACGCTGTGAAGCTGAACGTGGACCTCAACGCAGGCCTCTACAACGCACAGAACCCATCCACAGCTGCAGCAGAGTTTGCAACTGCAGGCAAGGGATACGCATCCACCGGTATCGGTGTGAACGCCAACATCATCAACGTTGCAAAGATCGACGACCTCACGGTCCGTTTCGATCTTGACCACCCACAGAACGACTTCCTCGGAATTCTCTACCGTGCTGGCCGCTACGTGATGCGTGCACCGTCACAGTTGTGGGATCCAGTCACCAAGAAGCCAAACATTGCTCCTTACCAGACTGACTCCACCAAGACCTGTGGCAACTATCCAATCGGTACTGGCCCATTCAAGTTCGTTTCGTTCACCACTGACACACTTGTGGTGGAAAAGAACGCTGACTACTGGCGCAAGAACCCATTGAATGGTGACAAGCTTCCATACCTCGACAAGATCACCTTCGTGAACGTGAAGGAACCATCACAGCGTGCAGCAGCTGTCCGTAAGGGCACCGTTGACGCAGGTTCATTCGCAACCTCAGAAGCAACTTTCGTGAAGGGACTTCGCACCAGCAGCACGGTCACGGGTTACACCGCGCAAACACTGTGGTGGGGTCAATGGGTACCCAATGTCAATAAGGCCGGATCACCATTCATTTCTGAGAACTGCCGTTTGGCCGTTGCACATGCAATTGACTGGAAGACCTACAACAAGGTTCGTTTCAAGGGTCTTGGCGACTACTCAGGCTCCATCGTGAGCAAGGGTCACCCCATGTACTCACTGACCGGCTCACCAAAGTACAACGTGGCCTTGGCTAAGGATTACGCAGCAAAGTGCCGCACAGACCTTGGTAAGGATCCATCGTTCACTCTGTATGCAGACACCTCCACACAGTCACAAAACAACGTGAAGATGGTGCAGCAGTACCTCACTGCGGCGAACATGGCTCCTGGCAACACGTACATTGCTGAAGCTGCTGTTCTTATCGGCAAGGTATATGGCGGTCCAGTGACATCCATGGACATCACCGAAGGAACGCCTGCTGAAGGTGGCGACTCCGCTTACGTGTCGATCTTCTTCACCAGCAGTGCATTCCCTGCAGGCGCCAAGAGCCCAGTTGCTCAAACAGCAATTGGTAAGGCATACAGCAAGGTTGTTGCCCTCAGTAACAACTCTGACCCAGAAATTGACAAGCTCATCCTGGCTGCACAGGCTGCACCTACCAAGGCTGCCGCCAAGACAGCATGGGCTGCAATGACTGCGTACCTGCAAACACACGGCTACCTGATTCCTTCAGTGCACACCACCTTCTACTCATTCGTGAACAAGAAGTCGAACCTCAAGGGAATCGGCAAGTTGCCCATCGGACTCTCGAAGAAGAAGTTCAGTGCAACAGTGACGAACAAGGGTCTTGAGTGGGCAGGTATCTACAAGGGTTAATCCCGCGTAGTTTCTGACAATCAGAATCCTCGAAAGGGGCGGTGGTGAAAACCACCGCCCCTTTTGCGTTCCCCGTTCAGTGGGGGCGTTCTGTTCGCCTACGGTAGAGAACTATGAAAGTTGCTCTCACCATCGTTGATCATTTGCGTCGCGCTGAACAGGTATACGGAGATCGCATCGCGGTCATCGATGAGCCGGACCAACCAGCTGCTTCCTGGGGATCCATCACCTACAAGGAGATGGCACGACGTGCGCGTGCACAAGCGGCGGGTCTCGATGCGCTTGGAGTGCCACAGGGTGCGCGCGTTGCTGTGGTGAGTCAGAACTCCGCCCGGTTGCTTACAGCGTTCTTTGGTGTGAGCGGATATGGCCGCGTGTTGGTACCCATCAACTTTCGACTTGTTGCCGCAGAAGTGTCGTACATTGTGGAGCATTGCGGAGCCGAGGTGCTGTTGGTGGACCCTGAGTTGGAAGAAGCACTTGCTGACGTGACGGCCAAACACAAGTTCGTGATTGGTGCGGAGTCTGATGGCGTGCTGTACAAGTACGACACAGAGCCCCAGGCGTGGGAGCCTGATGAAGACGCTACGGCCACAATCAACTACACCAGCGGAACCACAGCGCGTCCGAAGGGTGTACAACTCACACATCGAAGCCTGTGGGTGAATGCGGCTGTGTTTGGTTGGCAGTTGGGCATCAACGATCGCGACGTGTATTTGCACACTCTTCCGCAGTTTCATGTGAATGGCTGGGGTCTGGTGTATTCGGTGACTGCCATGGGTGGTACGCATGTGATTTTGCGAAAAGTGGACGGCCCCGAGATTCTTCGCCGTATTGAAAATCACAAGATCACGTTGTTGTGTGGTGCCCCCGCGGTGGCCAACACAGTGCTCGATGCTGCCGGAACTGGATTGCCCACGTCGCGCGACAGTGTTCGCATGGTGGTAGCGGGCGCTCCGCCACCCACCAAGACCATTGAGCGCATCGGTTCTGAACTCGGATGGGAATTCATTCAGATTTATGGATTGACGGAGACCTCTCCGTTGCTCACCATGAACCGTATGCGTAGCGAATGGGATGGTTTGTCTTCTCATGACCGAGCCAGCAAGTTGGGTGCTGCTGGCGCTCCGGCGTTGGGCGTTCAAGTCACAGTGGATGCCGAGGGAGAAGTGCTTGCTCGGGGCAACACGGTGATGAATGGGTATTGGAATCAGCCCGAAGAAACGCGCAAGGCCATCGTGGATGGTTGGTTCCATTCAGGCGATGGAGGCTCTGTGGGAGAGAACAACTTCATCACTATTGCCGACCGGAAGAAGGACGTGATCATCTCCGGAGGGGAAAACGTTTCGTCCATCGAAGTGGAGGATGCATTGTTCTCTCATCCCGATGTGGCAGAAGTGGCAGTGATTGGTATTCCCGACGAAAAGTGGGGGGAGCTGGTTTTGGGTCTGGTGGTGAAATCCGCTGGGTCATCGCTCACCGAGGATGAGCTGATCGCCTACGTGAAGACCAAGCTGGCTGGATACAAATGCCCCAAGCGCATTGAATTCCGTGAAGAATTGGCACGCACGGCCACCGGCAAGCTGCAGAAGTTCATCTTGCGAGCCCCTTATTGGGAGGGCCGCGAGAAGCAAATCAACTAGCCCGTTTGGGTGACCAGATTCTCCCTACCTAATGGTAGGTAGGGAGGCTTCCGAGGGTCTAAGTTAGGGAGATGGACGACAAGGCCCTTCTCATCGAATTGCAGCCAGAGGCAGAGCGCCTCCTGAACCGCCACTTGGAGAGTTTTGATGAGTGGTACCCGCACGCCATGGTGCCCTGGGAGCGCGCAGAGCGTCTGCAGAAGGACGGTTTCGCCTATGGCACCGCAACACTGCCAGAAGGTGTGGAATCGGCTCTCCTGGTGAACCTTCTGACGGAGGACAACCTGCCGTGGTACACGCGCACCATCTCGCGCATGTTCGGTGGCGATTCTGCATGGGGTACCTGGGCGCAACGTTGGACCGCCGAAGAGGGGAAGCACTCCATTGTGATGCGCGACTACATGTTGGTGTCTGGTTTGGTGGACCCGCAGCACCTGGAAGATTGCCGCATGGTGCAGGTGAGTTCCGCCATCGTGCCAGAGCCACCTACCGCCGCCGACGGAATGTGTTACGTGGCCGTGCAAGAGTTGGCCACGCGAATCTCACACCGCAACACAGGCACCATGTTGAACGACAAGGCCGGATACGACGTGATGATGAAGTTGTCGACCGACGAGAATCGCCATCACTTGTTCTACCGCGATTTGGTTTCCAAGTTTCTCGAATTGGATGCGTCAGCGTGTGTGGAAGCACTTGAACGTCAAATTGTCAATTTCGCCATGCCTGGCGTTGGTATTCCAGGGTTTGCGGAACATTCGAAGGCCATTGCTGCAGCCGGCATCTACGACTTCGCCATTCATCATGAGCGCATCATCATGCCGTTGGTATTTCGTCAGTGGAAGGTGGACCAGTTGGAAGGCCTCACCGCAAACGGGGAAAAGGCTCGTGAATCACTCATGCGCCATATCTCGCGAGTGGGCAAGGTGGCGCAACGTCAAGCTGATCGCCGCGCCGCTGCCGCTGAAGAAGAAGCGAAGGCCAGCTAAAGCTGTTTAGAGAGTGGGGAACTGCAGACGAAGTTCCCGCTTCAACGCCTTGCCCGATGCGTTGCGTGGAATCACGTCAATGAAACGCACGGCCGTGGGCATTTTGAAACGCGCAAGTTTGCCGTCGCAATAGGTAATGATGGCTTTCTCGTCGAGAGATGCATCGCTGCGCACTACGCAGGCCAACGGAGTTTCGCCCCACTTCTCATGTGGCACACCAATGACCGACACATCGCTCACGCCTGGGTGACTGAGAATCACATTCTCGATTTCGGCGGGGTACACATTCTCGCCACCGGAAATAATCATGTCCTTGATGCGATCCTGAATGTAGATGAATCCCTCATCGTCGTAGACAGCCACATCGCCGGAATGGAACCAACCGTCGACAATTGCTTCTGCTGTTGCATCGGGACGATTCCAGTAGCCAGTCATGATGTGGTCTCCGCGAATGAGCACTTCGCCTGACTCGCCGACTCCGCATTGCGAGCCGTCGGGACGTGCGATGACCACATCGGTGTGGAAGAAAGCTTTCCCTGTGGAGCCAGCCTTGCGCAGGGCATCTTCTGGAGTGGTGAGGCAAGCAGGTCCGCATGTCTCGGTGAGTCCGTACACCTGGTGCACCTCGATGCCCATGGTGGCGTAGTGCTCGATGAGTGACTTGGGCACGGGTGCTGCGCCAGACAGGAACCAGCGAAGTGTGGAATGTTCATGCACTTTCGGGTCGTATACCGCGGCACATGCTCCCAACATTGCGGGTACGAGCAGACCACTGTTGATTCGTTCCTGACTGATGAGTTCCCAGACTTTGGTGGGGTCGAATGAACGCATGAGAATGTGGGCAAGTCCGCGATAGACAGCGGTGATGGCCGGAGTAAGTGCTCCCACGTGGAACATGGGCATTGGGTTCAAGTATCGATCGCCAATGGCGTAGTCAGCTGTGGCGTTCAATGTGACCAATGCAGCCATTTGTGTGTTGTGCGTGTGCATCACGCCCTTCGGAAGTCCGGTGGTGCCGGACGTGTACATGATGTAGAGCATGTCGTCGTTGCTCGAACCCACTGTTGGCTCGGTGGATGGCTGACCTGTATGAAGTTTCTCGAATGGCAACGCGAACGAGGGCAGTGTGTCGGCGGCGCCTACATGGATCCATTCACGAATGTCGGTCTTGTCGCCGCGCGAGTGCAGCTCTTTCACGTTGTCGACAAATTCGGACCCGGCCACCAGCACGGTGGAACCCGAATCCTTGAGGATGAATTCGAGTTCATCTGCGACAAGGCGCCAGTTGAGGGGTACTACGACGGCACCAATCTTGGCGATTGCGAAGAAAGTGGTGATGAATTCGGTGGAATTCATCAGGAGAAGTGCGACCCGGTCGCCTGGCTTTACTCCTCGAGCCAACAAACCATTGGCCACGGTGTTCGTGAGATCATTGAGTTCGCGATATGTGAACCGTTGGTTCTGTACCACATCAAACAGAGCCTCGTTGGAGGGGTTCATGAGTGTGCGCTTGGTGAGAAGAGAGCCGATGTTCGTCTGCATGGTCTCTATTGTGCCACGGGTCACAACCCGTAGGAAAGTGTGGTTCGTCTAGCGGGCGTATGTGACCCCGCCGTCAACCACGATGGTGCTTCCCACCACGTAGTCGCCTGCGCGGGAGGCCAAATACACAGCGGCTCCTGCCATGTCCTCGGCGGTTCCAATGCGACCCGAGGGGATTCCCTGGGCGATGGCATCACCGTGGTATCGGGCAACTTTGTTCATTTCCGAAGCAAATGCACCGGGGGCGATGGCGCTCACCACGATGCCTTCTTTGATGAGACGCAGGGCCATGCGCTTGGTCATGTGAATGAGACCGGCCTTGCTGCCTGCATATGGGTAGGTCTCTTGCATGTTGATGGAGATGCCGTCGATGGACGCGATGTTGATCACCTTTGCGAGATGACCGTTTTGCGACCCTGCGCGCAAGAGAGGTGCCAATTCCTTCGTCAGAAAGAAAGGTGTCTTCAAGTTGAGGTCGACTGTCTTATCCCAGCCACTTTCTGGGTAGGTGTCGAAATCCTCGCCCCACGCTGCACCAGCGTTGTTCACGAGAATGTCCAGGGACTTCTCGCGCTGCGAGATTTCTGCAGCAAGCGCCTGAATACCTTCGAGTGTGGAGACATCACCAGGAATGGAAATACATTCGCCGAATTGAGAAAGTTCTTTGGCTGCGGCGTCGCACTGAGCAGCTTTGCGTGCAGAAATATAGACGCGTGAGCAACCGTGCTCCAGCAAACCCTGCACAATCATGTAGCCGATACCGCGTGATCCACCCGTAACAAGTGCGACGCGACCATTGAGAGAAAAGATGTCTTTCATTTATGAAACCTTAGATGCTTTCTGACGTGGATTCATTGTGGCTGCAGCATCCTTGTCCCGAATCATGATGCCTGCCCACAATGCTCCGATGAGGGAGAGAACGATGCTTCCGGCAAAGGCCCAGTGGAATGCAGAGAGAAGGTTTTCCTTGTAGGTGAGAACCTCTGTCGGTGTCTTCGGAACGAATGAATGCTCCATGAGCGAATTCTTCTTGGAGATGAACAAAGTGGAGAGGATTGCGACACCAAGTGCTGCCGAAGCCTGGCGTTGTGTGGAGAAAATGGCCGATGCACGTCCGGTATCGGGCTTGTCAATGTTGGCGTAGGTTGCCGCCTGCAGCGGAACAAATGAAAATGCCATGGAGATGCCACGCACAAACATGAGTCCACGTATTGTCCACTGGCTCACGCCGAGATCAATAAACACAAAGGGAAGGTTCGTGAGACTCACAGCCAGCAATCCAAACGCTGCCAAACGGCGCGGTCCCACAGTGTGGTACAGCTTGCCCACGAATTGGCTGGCAAGGATGACTCCTACCGCTTGCGGAAACGTAGTGAGCCCGGACTTCAGTGCTGAATAACCCAAGAGTCGCTGCAGAAGTTGTGGCAGCAAGAACAAGAATGCGGCAAAGGCGCCGTATGAGAACGTGTTCACCATGTTCGAGTTTCGGAACATGCGGTCCTTGTACAAACGAAGGGTGAGCATGGGCTGGTCGATGCGCAGTTCCACCACCACCATTGCAATCAACAGGATGATGCCACCCAATCCAGCGGCCACCACTTCGGTGCTTGTCCATCCTTTTTCGGGTCCTTGCGACAGCGCAAAAAGAAGAGAGGCGAGTCCGCCTGCAGCAAGGAGGAAACCGGCTATGTCGAACTTGCCTGCGGTGGGTTCCTTGTTTTCCTGCAAATAGAGGAACCCGAAAATGAAGCCTGCAATGCCGATGGGAACGTTCACGTAAAAGATCCATCGCCACGACAGGCTGTCTATGAGTAGGCCGCCAATGATTGGCCCGAGAGCAGGAGCCACCACTGTGGGAATGATGAGCACGGTGGAAGCGCGCGCACGTTCTTCTGGTGGGAATGCTCGATAGAGCATGGCCGTTCCGACCGGTGTGAGCATTCCGCCGCCGATGCCCTGCATGAGGCGAAAGACAATGAGTTCTCCGATGCTGTTGGCCTGACCACACAGAATGGAAGCGAGCGTGAACATGAAGAGTGCGAAGAGGAAGGTCTTCTTTGTACCTATTCGGTCGCCAATCCAGCCTGAAGAGGGAATCCACACGGCGATGGAGAGCAAGTAACCCAGAACGACCCACTCAATGGCGGCATTGGAGATAACGGCACCGTGGCCAAGTCCGTGAACCGGATCTTGCAGGGTGGGTATGGCCACATTGACGATCGTGGTGTCCATGATTTCCATGAACAGACCCAAAACGAAGATGACGGCGACTACCCATTTGTATTCAAAAGGTGGCTTGCGAGACATGGCTCCACCGTACAGTGCGCATCAGTTCTGATTGTTATCGCAACTATCTCATCAGACCCAAAAGAAAAGCCCCGAGGATTTCTCCCCGGGGCTTTTGCGTTTTGTTGATGATTTATTCAGCGGGGTGGTGGCAGGCCACGAAGTGACCCAGCGACACCTCACGCAACTGAGGCTCTTCTTGTGCGCACTTCTCCGATGCCTGCGGGCAACGTGTACGGAAGCGGCAACCCGATGGTGGATTCATAGGTGATGGTGGTTCACCTTGAATGAGATTGCCCGAGATGGGGCGATCCGGATCGGGGATAGGTACAGAGCCCACAAGAGCCTTGGTGTAGTGGTGCTTGGTGTTGGTGTACAACTCATCAGGAGTTGCTACCTCGCACACCTTGCCCAAGTACATCACCATCACGCGCGTGCTGATGGTTTTCACCACTGCAAGGTCGTGTGAAATGAAGATGAGGGAGAGGCCGTAACGATCCTTCATGTCTTGCAACAAGTTCAGAATCTGAGCCTGAACGCTCACGTCAAGGGCTGACACAGGCTCGTCACAGATGATCATGGTGGGGTCAAGTGCAAGTGCGCGAGCAATGCTGATGCGCTGACACTGGCCGCCCGAGAACTCGTATGAGCGGCGATCTCGAACCACGGCGGGGTCAAGATTCACGGCAGTGAGAAGTTCGTCAATCTTGGCGTCGATCTCTACTTGTGTTCCCTTGTTCCACACCTGCAATGGCTCAGCAAGAACAGCGCTCACTGGTTGACGTGGGTCAAGAGATGACACGGGGTCCTGGAAAATCATCTGCATAGCGGGACGCATGTCGCGCAACTCAGACTTACCCATTGTGGTGAGTTCCTTTGAAAGGAAGTTCACCGAACCACTGGTGGGTTTCGGCAACTGCAACACAGCCTTGCCCAATGTGGATTTGCCACATCCGGACTCACCAACGATTGCAAGTGTCTCGCCGCGAACGAGGTCGAAACTGACTCCCGATACGGCTTTCACCACTTTGTTCTTACCCAAGTTGAATTCGACGGTGAGGTCGTCAACAACCAACACGCGATCCCCATCGGGACGCATGTGTGCTTTTCCGGTACCGGCCATTACTTGCCTCCTCCGATAGGGAACCAGCAGCGATAGAAGTGCTGATTTCCGCCGTCAGTTAGTGGTGGTGTTTCCGTGCGGCACTTGTCGGTGGCATACGGACAACGATTTGCAAACGAGCAACCAGGCTCATTCTTGGTGGGGTCGGGAAGACGACCTTCCACAACGGGGAGGCGTGTTCCGGTAGGAGTCTCAAGTCGAGGAATGGACTTGAGCAGGGCCTCGGTGTACGGCATCTTCATGTTGTTGAAGAGTTGGCGAGTTGGTGCATATTCCACCACATCGCCTGCGTACATCACCGCAATCTTGTCGGTATGACCCGCCACAACACCAAGGTCGTGGGTAACAAGAATCATGCCCATGTTGAACTCTTTACGTAGTTCGGTGAGCAGTTCGAGAACCTGTGCCTGCACCGTTACGTCGAGCGCTGTGGTGGGTTCGTCGGCGAACAACATTTCAGGACTGCACGACACTGCGATAGCGATCATGATGCGCTGACGCATACCGCCTGAAAGTTGGTACGGGAACTTCTTGAGCATGCCCTCAGGATCGGGAATGCGCACTCGCTTCATGAGTTCAATGGCCTTGGCGCGAGCATCTTTCTTGCTCATACCCAGACGGACCGTGAGACTCTCGGTGAGCTGTGTGCCGATTCGGCGAACAGGGTTGAGCGCAGTCATGGGATCCTGGAAGATCATGGCCATGCCGGTGCCCCACAAGTCGCGAACCTCGTTGCGAGGCAGTTGCGAGATGTCTTGGTCCTTGTAGATGATCTTGCCGGTGCGTGTGGCCGTGCTGGGCAGCAACCCCATGGTGGCGCGAGAAAGTACGGTCTTTCCGGAACCTGACTCACCAACGACACCCAGGCTCTCGCCCTTTTGCAGTTCGATGCTGACGTTCTTAACGGCCCGCAAATTGCCACGAGGTGTGGCAAAGGAGACCGAAAGGTCTTCCAGTTTGAGAAGTGGACTCATATCTTTGCCTCTCGCTTGTCAAGTGCGGTTCGTACATAGTCACCAAACCAGTTACAGGAAATGACGGTGAAGGCGATGCACAGCGCGGGGCAGTACACCTCCCATGGGGAGAATTCCAGGTTTCCGCGGCCGTTGGCCAACATGGAACCCCAACTTGCGCCGCCTGGAACACCAATACCCAAGATGGCCAAGGAGCCTTCCACGATGATGACTGAACCGATGGCAAGGAAGCCAATGGCCAACAGTGCTGGTGCAACGTTGGGAAGCACGTGCTTGCGAATGATCATGAAGTCCTTGGTGCCCATTGACTTCGAGGCCAGCACGAATTCTCGGCTCGACCACTGCAATGTCGCACCACGGCCAATACGACCAAGGATGGGAATGATCACCACGATGAGCGAGATAATCAACACCACCACTCGTCGGTTGGTGCTGGATGGGTGGTTTTCGTCTGAGTAGGCGAGAACCGACAACAGAGCCAGTGACAACACCAGGTTGGGAATGGACAACAAGATGTTGAAGAAAGTGACGACGATCTTGTCGTAGGTGCCACGGAAGTACGCCGACGTAATGCCGATGAAACTTCCGATGCCTCCGCCCACCGTTACGGCGATGAAGGAGACGAAAATAGAGATGCGAGCTCCATTCACCAGTCCGGCAAATTCGTCGTAACCATCTTGTGTTGTGCCAAGAATGTGACCCTTGCTGAAAGGACCAACTCCGAGAGCCTCGAAGAATGGTG
>JALQYL010000120.1:0-249 GCA_023254135.1 Ilumatobacteraceae bacterium
CCTTGTCACCATCGCCATCTCGGTGATGAGCCTGAAGGAAGGCAAGCCAGCCATCAATGGTCAGTTCGCCCTTGCAGTTCTTGGCGCACTCATGATTCTCATTGGTGTTGCCGGCAACTTCTTGCAGAACGTAAAGGCCACCAACCTCAGCGGCACCATCTTCAGCGAAGCAGTCACTGTTTATTTGGTGTACGGCGGCTTGCTTTCTGCAATGGCAGCGATTGCACACTGGGCACCAAAGTTGTGGGG
>JALQYL010000120.1:259-3925 GCA_023254135.1 Ilumatobacteraceae bacterium
CCGCACCTTGCCAGCAGACAAGCTCCTCGCATTGGCTGGCCTTGGTGTGTTGGGCACCGTTGCAGCCTCGTTCCCTCTCTACATTGCTGGTTTCTCAAACCAGCCCGTTGATGCAGTAGGTGCCTTCACCTATGACGGACCAATCGCACTGTGGAATGCACTTTCCGGCATCGGCCATGCGGTGATCGCGCTCGTTGTCGTTGCGTTCATTGCATTGCTCATCGACGCAGTACGCAATGGCGCCCAAGCAACTGACGATCCATGGAACGCGCACACTTTGGAATGGGCCATCCCATCTCCAGCACCCGCTAACAACTTCGCTGAACTTGCACAGGTTGGTTCACCAGAGCCAGTGCTTGATGCAAAGCCAGCTTCACAGGAGGTTTCGGCATGAGCATCGCATTGCCCGCAGCACCCGCACCTGCACCACGCCGTCAGGTTCTGATTGCAACAGTTCTTGCATCAGCAGCCGGTTCCATGGTGATGGCCGGATTGCTTGCTACGTGGATGAAGTACCGCGCAGCAGCTCCCACACGCGCGTCGTCCGATGGTCTTGTCATCATCAAGGACTGGATGCCCAAGTCCGTTGTTGTGCCTGAAGTTGTTACCAACCTCACTCTGTTCGCTTTCGTCATTGTGTGTGTCATGGCTCAGTGGGCCGTGTACTCAGCGAAGCGTCGTCAGTCTGCACACCGGTCACTTGCACTCGGTACAACATTGCTGATGGGCCTTGCCGCGTTGAACTCTCAAATTGCAGTGTGGAATCAAATGGAACTCGAGCTTGCCGCTAGCGCGTACAACACCATGTTCTATGCAGTCACCGGAACAATGGCCGTCCTCATTGCAATCGGTATGGCCTTCAGCGCCGTAGCTTTCTTCCGCTCAGTGGGCGGTCGCGACGACGACCAGCAGGTTGTTTCCGCGCATGCGTTGTATTGGTACTTCTGCACGGCGGCATTTGTCGCCATGTGGTTCGTGGTTTACGTACAGAAGTAGGTCGAGATGTTTACTCCAGGCTCTAAGTACTTCCTCGGTCTCACCGGACTGTCGTTTGTATCGGCAGTTCTCTACATGTTCTTCGTGAACCCCAGCGACCTTGGTGCTGTTGCTCTCATCGGCGTTGCATTGGCTGGTGCCCTTATCGCCGGCTTCACATTGCTCACTCGTGATGGCGACGTGTTCACCGCAGACGAAGCGGTAGAAGCAGCAGCACAGCCCATCACTCCATCAATGTGGCCAATGGCTTTTGCGCTCAGCCTTGCAATTGTTTTGATCGGGCTTGCGACTCGCCCCATCGTGTTCGTTGTTGGTGTTGGTTTGTTCTTCGGTTCCGGAATCGAATGGGCAATTCAGAACTGGGCCAACCGCGCATCAGCTGATGCTGAGTTCAATGGTTTTGTTCGTGCTCGCGCAATCAGCGCACTTGAGTACCCAGGTTTGGCAACAGTGGGTGGCGCAATCATTGCGTACTGCTTCTCCCGCGTCATGCTCGGTGTTTCCAAAGAGGGCGCACCCATCGTGTTCATCGTTGCCGCAGCTTTCGTTCTCGCAGTTGGCGTAGCGGTGGCATTCAAGCCCTCATTCCGCGGAAAGCCTGCGCTGGCAACAATCCTCGTCGCAGCTGTCGTGCTCGTGACCGCAGGCATTACGTTCACCGTCAAGGGTGAGCGTCACGAACTCGCCGAAGTGTCAAAGGCAGATGAGTACAACATCAAGAATCGCGAATGCGGTCCTGAGAGTGCGCCTTCTGATCACTTGGCCAACAACAACGTGTCCATGCGTTCATCAGTTGCTGCAACCATCACTGTTGAAGACGGCAAGGTATACGCACAACTCGTTGGCATTCCCACCAAGGTGGATTCAGTAACAGTTCCTCGCTCGAACTTCACCAACATCTTGTTCCGCAACCTCGATTCCGAAGAGCGCCGCCTCATGGTGAATCTTGGAACGCAGAAGGTTGCAGAGACTGGTGTGGTGGAAAAGGTGGGTACCTGTACGCAACTCACCGGCAAGGGTCAAGAGAACGTGATCACCATCACGGTTCCAAAGCCAAGCTCAGCCGACCAGCAGTACTCGTTCACCGTGCCAGGAGTCACTGGCGAGATCAAGTTGGTGGTTCCATGATGAACCAAGAGAATCACATGACATCGGAGAAGGACATGAAAACCCTCACCACTGTGAAGTCGACGCGACGTCGCATTGCTGCTGGCGTTGCTGGTGCATCGGCCGCATTGATCTTGTCAGGTTGTGCCACAAATGCACCGCAGGACACCTGGAAGCCAAAGGGCGAGAACGCAGCCAAGATCGACACGTTGCAGAAGATGGTGTTCCCCATCGCCGGCATCGTTGGTGTTCTGGTGCTCGCGCTTGCGGCATACATCTTCATCAAGTTCCGCGACCAAGGCCAGGAAATTCCTGCACAGTCGCATGGCAAGCCAGTTGTTGAAATCGTTCTCACCATCATCCCCGCACTTATTTTGAGCGTGGTGGGTGTGTTCACATTCCGCACCATCTTCGATCTTGCAAAGACCGAGGACACCGAGATGATCATCAACGTCACTGGTCAACAGTGGTGGTGGGAGTACGACTATCCGGCACAAGAGGCTCAAGGAATCACTCAGCCCATCATCACGTCTGGTCAACTTGTGTTCCCCGTTGGCACCAAGGTTCTCTTGCGTGAAACCAGCCGAGACGTCATTCACTCGTACTGGATCCCCGCTCTCAACGGCAAGAAGGATGCGGTTCCTGGTCGCATTCATTTGCTTCGACTGCAGGCAGACAAGCCAGGTATCTACGCCGGCCAGTGCACCGAGTTCTGTGGTTTGTCGCATGCCAACATGCGTATGGAAGCAGTTGCTCTGTCGAAGGAAGACTTCGCAAAGTGGGTGGCCAATCAACAGAAGGCATACACCGCACCTGCAGAAGGCACGCTCGCTAAGGAAGGCGAAACCGTCTTCTTGAACCAATGCGCACGTTGTCACCAGGTCAACGGCATCAAGGATGCAACGGGCAAGGCAGTGATTTCTGCTCCCGATGAAAACGTGTACGCAGGTGCAGCACCCAACTTGTCGCACCTCATGTCGCGCAACACCTTTGCTGGTGCAACATTCGACCTTCTCACCAAGGACTGCCGTTCTTCCGTGTGGGACGCTGCATCAGAGGAATTTGGTGCCAAGTATCTCGCCGGTGTCAGCGAATCATGTCTGAATCAGAAGGACTTGCGCGCTTGGTTGCGCAATGCACCAGCGATGAAGCCCATGTACGCCGACCCTGCCAAGTTGAAGCCAACAGGCGGTAAGTACCGCGGAATGCCCAACTTGAACCTGACCGAAGATGACATCGACAAGCTCGTTGCCTACCTATTGACCCTGAAGTGATCGGAGAAAAAAATGGCGATCATCGAACGACCCGGAACTGAGACTGCCGCACCAGCGGTAGTAACTCCCGTCTCAAGCATGGGTGCCGTCGCGCGCCCCGTTGCATCAAAGGGCTGGCGTGAGTGGCTCTTCACTGTTGACCACAAGAAGATCGGCATCATGTACGGCGTTGTCGCCATGGTGTTCTTCATCGTTGGTGGTGTCGAGGCCCTGCTGATCCGTCTGCAACTCGCCGCACCGAACGGCAACATCCTGAGTGCCGACCAGTACAACCAGATGTTCACGAGGC
>JALQYL010000121.1 GCA_023254135.1 Ilumatobacteraceae bacterium
ACGTTGGGGTCCTTGAAGTCGATGATGAATGCGGTGAGACCCTTGTGCTTTGGCAAGTCCCAGTCGGTGCGAGTCATGATTTCGCCGATGTCGGAGTAGTGCGCACCGGTGGTCCACACCTTCTGACCGGTGATGACCCACTCGTCACCGTCTTTCACGGCCTTGGTGGTGAGTGATGCAAGGTCGGAGCCTGCACCTGGCTCGGAGAACAACTGTGATGCGATCATTTCGCCGCGCCACAACTTCTTCACGTAGAGGTCTTTTGCACGCTGTGAGCCGTGGTCGTAAATGGTGGGCGTGACCATGCCGAGTGAAATAGCGAATGCGCTTTGGTCGGGTACGCGGAACTGTGCTTCCAATTGGCTGTATGCACGGTCGAACGATGGTGGCAATTCACGGCCGCCGTATTCCTTCGGACCGCTGATCCAACCGAAGCCCGCATCGAACTTCTTCTGGCGCCACTTCTTTGCTTCTTCTGCGTTGTCAGCTTCTTGCTGACGGTCCTTCTCGCGGTAGAAGTTGTCGGAACCTTCGCCCCACACGAATGCCTTTTCGGCTGCGCGGCGCTCAACGTTTGCTTCGAGGAAAGCGAGTGCTTCCTTTTCGAATTCGGCGAGTGTCATGTCTGCCATGTGGATTCCCCCTGTTCGTGACCCCAAGGTCATGTACCAATAGGGAAATACCGTATCCCGAGGCACCCCAAAAAGGCGAGGCCAGCCTGACATGAAGTAGGTCTCACCTGCCTCGGTTTGGCTAGCGTGGACATCTATGGGACAGCCAGTGGCAGTGGAACAAAAGGTTGGTGGAACTTCCGCCATTATTCGGTTTGAGACCAATCGTTCTCTCACCGGCATGGGACATGAGCGTTTCACCAGCGCAGCCGAGGCCAAGGGCACACGCCCCGCAGCCGTGGTGGCGCGCCGTCTGCTGGAATCTGGCCAGGTGTCGTGGGTGCACGTGTACGGCAACATTGTGACCGTGCAGTTGAGTTCGGGCGCCACGCAGTCGGGTCTCGACACCATCGTGCGCGATCTCTACCAATACTGGAAGCCCGGCATGACGCCCCCTTCCGTGGAAGAACTGATGGCTCAAATGCCCGCCGAAGCTGCCCCCGCTGCAGCCGCACCATCTGCCGATGGTGGACCAAGCCTCGACCCTCGCGTGCCTGCTCACTTGTGGGAGCGCAGCCGCCTCGGCCGCGAGCGCTGGAAGGCCAAGCAGGGCTAACCCTCCCCGCAACTGTTTGTCGTGACCCTGGCTTACGCCACCTGAATCCATTCACGCGACAGTTCAAACTGAGTCATCAAGTCCTCGGGCCACTCGCTAATCGTGTCGGGCAGTTCGATTTCGTCTCTTGATTTTGGTCGCTGGACAATAAATGCATCAGAGAAGTGGTCGGAACGCACGAGAGAGATCCATATGTTTTCGAGTTTGATCGCAACGGCCACATCTGCGGTATTCGAGAACTCGGGTGTTCCATTCGAGACGCAGTCCAATTTCTCTCGAAGTACCCATATTTCGGAAACCGTTTCGCCATTTTCGCCTTTGTAGATGTTTCCATCGTTAATTGCAGCCAACGATTTTTCTGGCGATGGCATGACATGCAGGACGGGATAGTCATCCGCGTAGCCATCTATATCGATCACTTCCATCTCGAAAGCAATGTTGAGTGCAGGACCGGTTGTCTCAACGCGAACTCCGACCCATGCGAAGTCTTCGTCGAACATTCCATCGCCTGACATGTCAACCCATCGGTGTCCTTGAAGCGTCGCCAAAAGCGCGATCTCGCTCTCATTCAAGATTTGGTGGGTCATAATCATGGCCCCATCCTTTCGCAGGCGTGCGCCATGGATTTTCCCCGGCGGGGTAAGTGGCGTAACGAGCCGTAACCCCTTTGTTTACTGGGGTTGACTGGGGCGTATGTCACGCCAACAAACATTGTCACCAGCGTTGACAGTGGCGTAAGTTTGCCCCCATGAACAAAACATATTTAGGCCAGAAGGGGCGCCGTTTGGCGATGGCATTTGCCGTTGCTGCATCGTCGCTCGTGTCGGTGGCCGTTGCCTCGAGCTCGAGTTCGGTGTCCGCCGCCGATCCCATCCAAGTCATTGCTCCCACCTTGAAGAAGGAATATGCGGAGAACCGCAATGAATGGGTGCCCGCATTTGAGGTGAAAAATCTGACACCGAACAATCTTGCAGTGTCCATCTCATTCGCAGAGGCACCACAAGGAACCACCTTCAGCGTCGACCAGCGTTTGAATCTGACATTGAAGTTCGGTTACTACAGCTGGCGTCATGTCACTTCCGTGGCATTCACCGGAAAGACGCGAGATGTCAACAGGGCGCTTGCTTCATTGAAGTTGCACTCCACATCGGGTGGCAAAGTGACGTTCAAAGTCACCGCCACCGCAGACGACACACAACTTGTGTACGAACCAGTGAGCAGTCACTACTACGGATTCGTTTCTGCACCACACATCAAGTGGACTGAAGCGCTGGCGGCTGCAAGTGCGCTCAGCTTCCGCGGTGTGCCTGCGTACTTGGCAGCAATCAACTCTGAAGTAGAAAACGAATTCATTTCGTACAACATCGAGAATGCAGCGAATGTTTGGATTGCTGCAACCGACAAGGATGCCGAAGGTGACTTCAAGTGGGTGACCGGTGAAGATGCCGGCAAGACTTTCTGGAAGGCGCGTTGTGCTGCAGCAATGGGTGCAGACTCATGCACCGGCGCAAACAGTGTTGATGCGCAGGGCACGTACAAGACAACCAATATCGACAATCCATTGGTGAACACCTATTCATCGTGGGATCGCGGTGTTGGCCGCTGGGGTCAGAACTATGAACCCAACAACTGGAGTGGCAATGAAAATTATGTTGTCACCAACTGGGATGGTTCCGTTGGTCGTTGGAACGACCTGAAGGACACTGACACCTCGAACATTGCTGGTTATGTGGTGGAATACGCTGAGAAGCCCGGAAAGTTGTTCACTGGCGTGGTGGAAGCAAAGGCTTCTTTCAACGTAATCAAGACTCCGTCGACCTTTGCGCCCACCAGTGTGGGAGTAGCCAAATTTCTTGGTGGTGTGGGTGCAGTTCGTATTGCATGGAAAGCACCAACGAGCGTTGCAAAGGGCCTCTTCGCGGCAAAACTGAAGGGCTACTACGTGACCACGGTTTCTCGTCCTGGCGAGAAGTTCTGCGCCGATTCCGAGTCGCAAAAGAAGAAGTCCTGCGTCATTTACGGATTCCTCCCGAGCGACACATTGGCGTTCACGGTTAATGCCGAGTACACCAAGTCCCCTACAGGTGGGCTCTTGGGTCGTGGACAAAAAGTATTCGGTGCAGGCGAGGAAACGACACCGTTTGATTTCGTGATGGCAATGCGAATTGAAACTGCCATTGGACGCCCCGTGGCGAAAGATGCCAAGGTCTTCGTTCAGCAGAGCAATTTGAAGGCAGGCTCCACGTTCACGGTGAAGGCCAATGGTGTGCTTGTTGCAATGGGAATCGTGGGTGCAGACGGATCGATTCCAAAGAACAAGTACTTCACATTCCCTACCAGCAAGATTGGTGCGGACTGGACCACATACAAGACCTTGTACACGTTGGATGCGGTCAACGCCGATGGGTCTGCATTCACTCAAAGTGTCGGCATGCTCTTCAACCGCGTGTACTACATGTCATCGAGGTTGATCACTGCCGAAGGTCTGTCGTGGTTCAACAGTGTGCCCTACACCGTGATACCGCACACAGCGATTGCCAGCTAGGCAACTAGTTCGTCGAGACCGGGGTCTCTGCGGTGGGTTCGCCTGCCGCGGGGCCCCGGTTTTGGCGTTTATGGGGGTGGCTGGGACATACGAACACCTGTTCGCTACCATGCCCGGTATGGGGCAGGTAGTTCTTCCAGATCTTG
>JALQYL010000122.1 GCA_023254135.1 Ilumatobacteraceae bacterium
CATCTCGACGTTGGCCCTCGCGGGCGTCTTCCCGCTGGCCGGCTTCTTCTCGAAGGACGAGATCATCGACAACGTGGGCCACAACGGCTACACGCTGTTCATGATCATCGGACTCTCCGGTGCATTCCTCACCGCTGCATACATGACTCGTGCCACGTACCTCACGTTCTTTGGTGAACCACGTGGGGCCGCAGCCGGAGAGCATCATGACGAGCATGACGCACACGCAGCGCATGACGCGCACGATGCACATGCCGACCATGGACACGATGCACACGATTCGCACGATGCACACGGTCATGACGACCATGCATCACACGGTCCAAAGGAATCCGGTCTCATCATCACCGTTCCGTTGGTGATTCTTGCGACACTCGCCATTGGTTCTGGTTTCCTCAACGCCGCACCGTTTGGCGAGAAGTGGGAGAACTTCAAGAAGTGGGTGGAGCCACGCGCCGAAGTCATCAGTGCAACCGGAATCGAAACACCGACCGGCAGTGTGGGTGAGGCACGAATCACTTCTGGTGACTCCACCGACACCACGGTGGCCGAAGGCGAAGCATTGGCAAAGGACGCCTCAGCTGTCAACCACACCTCCATGTCTGCGGAAGAACATGCCGCCCTGACTTCATCCGAAGGAGAAGCGGCACACGAATCGCCTTGTGGCTCGGAGACTCCTGAAGGTGGCATTTGTGTGGCGCCGCAGTTGCACCATGCTCCGTTCAAGTGGTCGAAGGCAGCGATGTCCATGATCATCGTGTTCGCAGGCATGCTCCTCAGCTGGTTGCTGTGTGTGCAGTTGTACGAGAAGAAGAACAAGTCACTTGTTGGTCTCACTCAGCGCAACAAAGTTCTCGGAGCTGGTTACTCGTTGTTGGTCAACAAGTACTACCTCGATGTTCTCTACGAGAAAATCATCGTTCGTTCCATTGCGCACCCCATTTCCAAGGGTGCGTACTGGTTCAACCAAAACATTCTCGACGGCATTGTCAACGGAGCCGGTCTGGTTTCCAAGACAGTTGCAGGTTGGGTCTATCGCAATGTCGATCAAGGAATTGTCGACGGAGCAGTGAACGGAGCAGGCAGTGCAGCACAAGGTGCTGGCAGTGCATTGCGCCCCGTTCAGTCCGGAAAAGTCAATCAGTACGGAGCATTGTTGTTCGGCACAGCCGCCATCGGTGCACTCGTACTCGTCATCATCAATAGCTGAGGGAGCAAATCGGCATGGAAGTCCTAAGCGACCACAATTGGGTGCTGACAGTCGGCACATTTCTGCCGCTTGTCGGCGTTCTCATCATGCTCTTCATACCGAAGGCAGAAGAGGCGTTAGCAAAGTCGGTGGCAATCGGCACTGCAGTCGCAACGTTGGCCGTTGGCGTGTACACGCTGACGCAGTTCAACTTCGACAAGGCCGGAACAATGCAGTTCGTGGCACAGCATGACTGGATCTCAGTCATCAAGTCCACCTACTACATCGGTCTCGACGGAATCAGCTTGCCGCTGTACTTCCTGTCGATGGTGATCACGCTTCTCGTCATGATCTACAGCTGGGACCATGTGCCATCACCTGGCAATGCAAAGGCATTCTTTAGCCTCATGCTCATTCTCCAGACAGGCATGGCTGGCACGTTTATCGCTCGTGACTTGGTGCTCTTCTTCGTATTCTTCGAACTCGTGTTGTTGCCCATGTACTTCATGATCGGTGTATGGGGCGGCGAGAACCGTCAGTATGCGTCGCTCAAGTTCTTCTTGTACACCATGTTCGGTTCGGCGCTCATGTTGGTGGCCTTCCTCGCCTTGTTCTTCAAGACGGGTGCTGAGAGCTTCTCCATTCCGTACCTCATCGACCACGGCATGAACATCTCGCGCACCACACAAATCTGGATCTTCGCCGGCATGTTCGTTGGGTTCGCCGTGAAGGTGCCCATGTTCCCGTTCCACACCTGGTTGCCCGATGCTCACACCCAGGCACCAACGCAAGGTTCGGTCATCTTGGCCGCCATCTTGCTGAAGCTCGGTACCTACGGATTCGTGCGCATCGCAATTCCTGTGTTGCCAGAAGCTGCCAAGGCGTGGGCTCCATACATTGGTCTTCTCGCAGTCATCGGCATCATTTACGGTGCGCTCGGATGTCTCGCCCAAACCGACATGAAGCGTCTGATTGCTTTCTCGTCAGTTGCGCACATGGGCTATGTGATGCTCGGCATTTCAACGCTCACATCGTTCGGTATGAACGCAGCAATGTTCGGCATGGTGGCCCACGGTCTCATCACCGGCATGTTGTTCTTCCTTGCAGGCTCGGTGAAAGAGCGTTACCACACACTTGAGATCAAGCGTCTCTCGGGCATGTTGTTGCAGATGCCAAAGCTCGGATGGATTCTTGGCTTCTGTGCAATGGCATCACTCGGTTTGCCTGGCCTTGCCGGATTCTGGGGTGAATTCCCCGCAATCCTCTCGGCATACAAGCCAGCAGCTGGACTTCCCGTTGAAACTTTCCGCGTGTACATGGTTGTTGCAGCCATCGGCACGGTTTTTGCAGCCGCATACCTGCTCTGGTTGTACCAGCGCACAGCCTTCGGTGAAATCAACCCAGAGTTCGCCGCTGGTCATGGTCACGATGAGGACATCCACGACGTCAACAAGTTCGAGTGGATGGCTTGGACTCCGTTGCTCATTGCGATCGTTGTCTTTGGTGTGATGCCCAACATCATGTTCAAGATTCTCGACCCAGCAGTGGCCGTGACACTCAAGGCATTCGGAGGCTGACCCGTGCTCAGCGCAATCGCTACCGCTGCTACAGCGTGGACATCACCAACGGTTGATTACCACGCGCTCGCACCCGAGATCATTCTCGGGGGTGGCATCGTGCTGCTCCTTCTCCTCGATCTCTTTGTGTCCGACGCAAAGAAGTGGATGCTCACACCTGTTGCCAGCTTCACGCTGCTGGGCGCATTCATTCCTGTGCTCACATTGGCATTGAATGATGCAGGGGCTCGCTCGTTGTTTGATGGCCGCTACATGGTCGACGACTTCAGTTTGGTGTTGAAGGGACTCTTCCTTCTCTCGGGTTATGTGGTGGTGCTGTTGTCAGCCGACCACATGCGCGAAGGTGATTACTACCAAGGTGAATTCTGGTTCCTCTTGCTCTCCAGCATCATGGGCATGGTCATGATGACGTCCAGCCGTGACTTCGTTTCCATCTTCGTGGCATTGGAATTCCTGTCGATTCCTGCCTACATGATGGCTGCTTGGCGAAAGCGTGATCTGAAGAGCAATGAAGCTGGTATCAAGTACTACCTGCTCGGTGTGTTCGCGTCAGCCGTCATGTTGTACGGCATGTCGTTGTTGTACGGCATGGCCAATTCCACCAAGCTGGTCGATGTTGCGACGTACCTTTCCTCGGGCGTCACTTCCATCCGCGCACTCGCCGTGTTCTTCGTGATTGTTGGCTTCGCGTTCAAGGTGTCGGCGGTGCCATTCCATACCTGGGCACCCGATACCTATGAAGGTGCGCCAACACCTGTCACCGCGTTCCTGTCGGTTGCCTCAAAGGCCGCTGGTTTCGTTGCGCTGGTCACCGTGGTGTTCGTGGCATTCCCTGGTTCGAAAGACGTGTACCAGCCGGTGTTCTGGATTCTCTCCGCGCTCACCATGACACTGGGCAACGTGATGGCCCTCAAGCAGACGAACATCGTTCGCATGTTGGCCTACTCGTCGATCGCGCAGGGTGGCTTCATCCTCATGCCATTGGCCGTTGCTGGCATCGTGCAGCAGGCAGCGTTGCGTGCAGTGGTTTCCTACCTACTCGTGTACGCAGCAACGAACCTTGGTGTTTTCGCTGTGGTGATGATCGTTGC
>JALQYL010000123.1 GCA_023254135.1 Ilumatobacteraceae bacterium
TCCGGTGCGACGGCATCCAGTCGCGCATACGTGAAGAGCCTGCAAGCAGCTCTGGACGCCGCCCGTTAACTTTCCAGCGTTTCGATTCCTCGACAGAACAACTCGACCAGTTGTTGCAGGCTCGTATCCAGCGCATATGGCTCGGGATGTCCGTTGTCTTTTTCCAAGACGCAAAATCCGTGCAATGCGCTGCGCAAGCTACGCGCGCAATGCGCACGTTGTGATTCCGAGATTGCATATCCGTTGAGTGCGGACGTGAGAACTGCAACAACACGGGTGAGTGACAATTCAACATCGGCGTCTCCCACCGACGGAACGCGGTCAGTGGCGGAATACAAACCCGGATGTTGGCGAACGAATGCTCTCCATGCATGGGCAACAGAAAGCACTGCTTGTTCGCGAGATTGATTCTGTACCGCGGTGCTCAGTTGCTCCACCAACAAGTCGCGGGCACGGAGCGAGAGCAGCATCCATAGTTCCTCAATGCCTGAAACATGCCGATACAAGGCGGGTTGCTTCACGCCGGCATCGTGAGCGATACGACTCAATGTGACCGCGTCTATGCCCTCAGCATCAGCAATCACCGCAGCGCGGTCAACAACGATGCTGCGGTTCAGTCGTTGGCGAGTGGTGGACATGAGTGGCTAGAACTGATGGAAGAAGTTCGAGATCCAACCAGCAATGCGTTGCTGCTGCAATCCTTCGGCAAGAGTCCCGCGAGCGGCTTCGGCCTTTTCTTCACCAAAGAGAGCAAGTCGAGTGGCCAGCAAACTGTCGGCGAGTGCCGGACTGAATTCGGGATGCACCTGAAGGGTCCATGCAGTTTCGCCAATGGTCATGCCGCCAATGGGGCAGTAGTCGGCGCGTGCAAGCAACTGTGCTCCCCTTGGTAATTCCTGCACCTGGTCCTGATGGCTCGCGGCGAGAACGATGTCGGCGGTGGAGTCCATCCATGGCTTCTGTGGCGCCACAACTTCGTAGTGCTTGGCGCCAATTCCCCAGCCGTAATCAGCCTTCTTCACCGTTGAGCCCAAGGCCTGTGCCATCAGTTGGTGTCCGAAGCAGATGCCAACGTACGGCTTCTCTTTCGCAACAAGGTCGCGCAAGAAAGTCTCGACATCACGCAACCATGCGTGATCGTCGTACACGCTCAGGCGACTGGGTGAGCACATGAAGCCGTCCACTTCATTGAGAGAGTCGGGCATCTGGCCCTCATCGCACCAGTATGTGACTAGTTCGATTCCTTTGTCGGCGAGAATGCCCGTATACAACTCGGGATAATCGCCACCCACATGCAGACTGCCGGCGTCAATGTGGCCAACAAGAAGAAGACCAATGCGCTTCATCGGAAAGAGAACACCTTCGTGGGGCCGCCCTCGAGTGCGGGCAAGTAGCCCTTCTCACGCAGAATGGGCATCACACCTTCGCCGAACCAATAGGCCTCCTCAAGGTGTGGATAGCCCGACATCACGAATGCATCGATACCAATGTTGTGATACTCGATGATTCGGTCGGCCACTTCTTCGTAGCTACCCACCAATGCCGTGCCAACTCCGCCGCGCACCAGTCCGATACCTGCCCACACGTTGGGATAAATCTCCAGCTTCGTGACATCGCCACCGTGCAATTCGTATTGACGACGTTGACCAACAGATTGTGTGTTCAAGAAGTCAGCACGCGCAGCTTCGATTGCTTCGGGCGACATGGAATTCAGAATGCCATTCGCAACTGCCCATGCTTCTTCACTGGTGGGGCGAGCAATGGTGTGGAATCGAATGCCGAATCGCATCTTTCGACCATGCTCTGCAGCACGTGCGGCAACACGGTCGTGACGTTCCTTGATGTCGGTGGGTGTCTCGCCCCATGACAAATAGAGGTCAACCGTTTCCGCGGCAACCTTCTCGGCGGCTTCTGATGCGCCGCCGAAGTAGATGGGGGGAACGGGGTTCGGCACTTCGCGCGTGGTTGCATCGGTGACATCGAAGAACTCGCCCTTGAACGAATATGGCTCGCCGCTCCACGCGCCGCGCATGATCTTCACGAACTCAGCGGTGCGTGCATAACGCGTTTCCTTGTCTTCGTTCACGCCGAAACGTGCAAGCTCTGCCTGTTCTGCGCCCGTCACAATGTTCACCAAGCAACGTCCGTTGCTCATGCGCTGCATGGTGCTGGCCATTTGTGCGGCAAGTGTTGGCGTAAGAAGTGCGGGGCGGAACGCAACCAGGAACTTGATGCGCGATGTGAGCGGAATGATGGACGATGTTGCCAGCCACGCATCTTCACAACCAGTGCCGCAAGGCGTGAGCAACGCTTCGAAACCCATGTCCTCACATGCGCGAGCTACTTGTGCAAGGTATGCATGGCTGGGCGCACGGTTCACCGAGTTTTCATCGGGCAGAACATCGCGTGAGTCGCCGCCTGTGGGCAGGAACCAGTTCATTTCAATCATGGGATTTTCCTTTACAAGTTGAGTGGGATGAGACGGATGGTGAAATACGACGTGAAGAGAACAAGGCCCCAGGAGAACAGACCCAAGAGAATGGGTCGTGCGCCAAGAACGCGCAGTTTTGCAACTCGAACACCTGCACCTAGACCAACAAGCGCAAGCGCCAAACATGCCTTTTCAAAGTTCTTGAAATCGGCCAGTGCACGCGCTGGCAACACGCCAGTGGTGCGAACACATACGGCGACAAGAAACAACACGATGAACATGGGCAATGGAGATGTCTTAGGTGCATGTGAAGCTTGTGCGTTGCCACGGCGATGGCGATACGCATAGAACGCAACAAGTGGTGCAAGCAACACCACGCGCGTGAGTTTCACAATGACTGCACCGCTGAGGGAATCCTTCGAATATGCGGTGGCCGTTGCGACAACTTGTGCCACATCGTGCACGGAGGATCCGGCCCACATACCGAAGCGCGTGTTTCCCATGTTGAAGAAATGTCCGAGCACGGGAAGTGCGAAGATGGCGATGCTGCCGAACATGGTGACCAATGCGATGGCGTAGGTGGCGTCTTCTTCATCACCGTCAACGGCGCCGGTCATGGCACTCACGGCAGAGACACCACAGATGGAGTATCCCGTTGCGGTGAGAAGACCAAGGCCCGGACTCACACCCAGAAGCTTGGCGATGAACTGCGTGCCAAAGAAGGTGATGACCACAACGGCGATTACTGCAATGAAACCTTTGCCGCCCAGGTGCGCCACTTCGCTGAACGACAATTGGAATCCAAGCACGATGATGCCGAGTCGCAGCAAGGATCGAGAGGCAAAGCGAAGACCGTTGTCGGCTACCGATGGCACCAGACTGGCATTGCCAAGGATTGCACCGAGCACCAGCGAGGCCGTGAGGGGGGAGACGTTGGCCCATTGGTGGTTAATGAGGAACCCCACACTCACCACGGTGGCGGCCAGCAACAGCCCAGGCAGGTTCGCCCGACTCCGTTGAACTGCCTGTGCCCCCGACAACATAGTTAGACACTCTAACAATTGCCCAAGGGGCTCAAAACCCCCAATTCACGGGAAATTTGGAGGAGTCTGGGCTCCGTCTTTACCGAAATCTTGACAAGCGACTCGTACGGTGATTTCCAGACATCAGGTCTGGACATCTCATGAACACCGCAGCAAACACACACCGCAACTGGGCCCCGCCGAAACAAGTGCGACTTTTGCCTGCCCCACGTTCGCGAGCCATCGACACCGACGTGTTCATCTTCCTCGCATTCCTCTTTGCCGTTGTTACGGGTGTGTGGGCGGTGAATGGCGGTTGGGACGAGATAGCGGGCCTCAACATGT
>JALQYL010000124.1 GCA_023254135.1 Ilumatobacteraceae bacterium
ATCACCCAATCCTCGGTGGAGCCAAGAGTTGCTTCGTAATCCACACGTTGTTCGTCGAATGATTTGCCGTCAATCACGAATTCAGCGTTGCCCATGCTCATGGCGCCGAATGCAATGCGTCGCGTTGTGCTTGCAGATTTCGGCAATGGCGTGGGCTTGGAGTTGATGGAAATGCCCTCCAGCGTGAACGCTGCATCGGCGCCCGTGGCGTTGAGAGTGAGAAGTGTGATGGTTTCTTTTTTGTATGAGTTGCCGTGCATCATGCCACTCATGCCATTGCCTGCGTTGCCGCCCATCCCACCCATTTGCATGCCACGGTTCACGGTGGTGGATTTCAATGTGATGGCACCGGCCGTGCCCACGCGCACCAGAAATTCACAACGTTGGCCCGGGGTGAGGAGAAGTTGTTCACGTGTGAGCGCGCCGGCGAATCGTTCCTGGCCGTTTCCTATGTGCAGAATGTCAGCACCCTCGAGGGTAAGCAGGTGATAGCGAGATGTGCTTGCGTTCACGATGCGCCACAGTTCGGTGTCGCCAGTTTTTGCTGATAGTGATGGTTGATACACACCATTCACCAACACCACATCGCCTTCGCGGCCAGCTTGCTTGGTGGCGGTGGAGACATTGAGAATGCTGCTGTCGGTACCAACGGATGGATCAGAAAGAACGATGATGCGTTCGGTGGTGTTCTTGATATGGGGCACATTGTCCACTTCATCCTCAATGATGAGAACGCCCGAGAGCCCACCGGCCAGCTGTGGTGCGCTGCGACCGTGGTGATGCGGGTGATACCAGTACGTGCCGCTGGGGTGATTGGCGGGAATCTCGTATTGGTACGTCTGCGTGTCACCAGGGTCGATCATTCGGAAGACATTGTCAGCAGCACCACTGGGGGACACGTGCAAACCATGTGTGTGCAGATTGGTGGGCTCGTTGAGATTGTTGGTGAAGTTCACCGTGATGGTGTCACCGGGGCGAGCGCGCAACGTGGGGCCGTGCACTGTGCCGTTGTAGGTGAGTGCGAATCGCTGTGAGTTGTTCCACGGAAGCATGGATTCTGCGGCAGTGAGGTCAACGCTGAGCAGGCCGTCTTGGCTGACGATTTCGGTGGGTTGAGTGAACGCCGTGCTGCCAGTTGGTGTGGTGACTTTCTTGCTGCCTGTGGACTGTGAACTGAATGGTCCGCAACCAGCAAGGAATACAAGTGCCGTACTTCCTCCGAGCAACTTGATTGCTTGTCGACGCGAAATGTGATCGAGTGAAAACTCGGAAGGACTCATTGGTGCACCGTATCAACAGTGATGTGATTACTTGCGTCGGGCATGCAGCCACGTGAATGGTTGCAAGGTGCCCCATGGAGTGGTGTGAGTAGTTTCGAATGTGGAAATCACTTCACAGTGTGGTTTGAAGAATCGTGCGAGGTCGTGTTGCGACCATCGTTGCACGGGCAAGCCAGAACATGATTCGGGACCTGTTGGTGCAAACGTTGCGATGATGAGATGAGACGAACTCTCGGTGCCGGTGAGAAACGCATTGAGATAAGCATCGTGCTGTTCTGGTGTGGTGAGGAAGTGGAAGACTGCGCGGTCGTGCCACACCGCATAGGTTCGTTCGGGCGTCCATAGTGTGATGTCGGCACACAAGTATGAGGCCTTGTTGCCAATTCGCACTTCCGTCTCGGTGAGCGCGGCTGATGCGATATCGAGCAACGTGACATCCGTGTAACCGTCCTCGATGAGTGCGTCGACCAGGAGGGAAGCTCCGCCACCAATGTCGATGATGGCCGCATCCTTGCAAACGTGTGACTCGCGAATGAGTGACAGTGAATCGTGGGCCTCGGGTTGGGTCCACGATCGCTGGTCAGGTGTCTTTTCTGTGTACGCCTGATTCCAATGTTCGTTGGTCATGTTCCTATCTCACCATTTGCATTGAGACTGGACACCGAATTTGCGAAACACAAACGAGGCGGGACAGTTGCCGAATGCTGTGAACATCCATTGGTTGACACCGACGAAAGCGGTGAGCAGGAGGAACCATGGGCTCACGAGTGCGCTAAGGACTGCACTGAGGATTGTCACGGTGCCTGCCATGAGGAACAGCCTGCGCTCCAATGGCCATTTGGTGTTTGTTGAATTCATTGTGTGGTTCCTTTTTGTTTAGTGGCTGAAATTGACATGTGGGAGAACCTTCAACAACCACTTGGGCGCGTACCAGTTCTTTTCTTTGAGCAAGGCCATGGTGGCGGGTACCAACATGACGCGGACCACGGTTGCATCGAGAAGCACGGCCATGGCAAGAGTGAGACCAAGCTCTGTGGGAGGAATGGGACCAGTCACGCCGAATGCGATGAACACGATGATCATGATGACAGCAGCATTTGTAATGGGCCGACCAGTACGCGAAATTCCTTCAGAGATCGCACGACTGGTGTCACCCGTTGCCTGGTATCGCTCCTTGATGGCCGCCAGCAAGAACAGCTGGTAATCCATGGAGAGCCCGAACAACAGAGCGAAGAAGAACAACGGTGCCCATGCATCAACGAAACCTTGATGCTGAATACCGATAATTCCAGCGCCCACACCGTGTTGGAACACGATGGTGGCAAAACCGAAGGCAGCACCCACCGTGAGCAAGTTCATCACAATAGAGAACAGTGCGATGACGAGACTGCGGAACACAATGAGCAGCAGCAAGAACGCAACCAACAGAATGAGGCCAATTGCGTATGGTGCGCGGTCGGTGAGTACGCCCGTGAGATCGTGGTTTTGAGCGGAAGGGCCACCAACGAGAGCATTGGGTACTGCAGTACGAATCTCCGTTCGAAGTTGCGACACCATTGTTGAGGTCGCAGCATCGTCAATAGGGGTGCCGGGAATCACGCGTACCACCACTCGGCCGGTGGCTGCAGGGGGAGTTACTACTCGCGCATCAACGACGTTGCCGACCTTCTTTGCGGTTTCCACCACGGTATTTGCATCTTGTGCGTCAACGGTGATGAATGCAGGTGCGGCTGCACCGGGGCCAAACGCGGCGATCATTGCCTCATACCCGTCACGACTGGTGCGACCTGTGTCCACCACTCGTGCACCCGGCATACCCAACTTCATTCCGAAGGCGGGGACGATGAGAGCGCCGAGTACCACCACGCCAATAGTGAGGACGCGACCAGGACGCTTCAATGCTGCGCCTGTCCATCGAGCCCAACGGCCCTCTGCATCTATATCGGCGTCCGATTCACCCTTCTTCACAAGCACCTTGTCACCCATTGCAACAAGGACTGCAGGCAACAGAGTGAGAGCAGCCAACGCGACGGCGACAACGGAAATGATCATGCCCAATGCCATTGTTTGGAACACCATCACGGGCACCAAGAACACGGCAGCAAGGGACAGAATGACTGTAAGTGCGGAGAGGAAAACAGCCTTGCCGGAGGTGGAGAGAGCCCCTTCAATGGCAGTGATGGCGTCCTTACCCTCTTCGCGCTCTTCTCGGTATCGACTGACGATAAAGAGGCTGTAGTCGATACCAACAGCAAGACCAATCATCATGGAGAAATTCATGGACCATACGGAGATAGGGAAGACCCACGACAACATGTGAAGGCTGGCGAATCCCACTGCAATACCGGCGATGGCCAGAATGAGTGGAATTCCTGCGGCAATTAATGCACCGAACGCAACGAAAAGCATGACAAGAGTAGGAAGTCCACTGAGAAGCTCT
>JALQYL010000125.1 GCA_023254135.1 Ilumatobacteraceae bacterium
CCTCAACGGCAGCAATCAATCCGTCCCTATCACCGAACTGGTGATACACGGAACTGCGTGCGACACCAGCACTCTCAATGACTCGCAAAATGTTGAACTGCACCGGCCCGTACGCATCCAGTTCGGCCTTTGCATGTTCAAGGATCAATGCTCGGGTTTCTCGCCCATTGCTGCGGCTACTACGGGCGTCCACAAGCGCCGACATTAGTGCCACCCCCGTTCATCAATTTCCTGAGCAACAAGAGCCACAATAGTTATTGTAACTCTGTTCCACTAAGGTTGTCGCATGGAATTTCGCGGTTCGTTCACTCGTTTCTGGTCCACGCTCGCACTTGCGTGTATCGCGGTCGTTCCAGCGGTGGCTCAGGCACAGCCTCACGTTGCCCATGCCGTCGATGCCCCAGAGAATCCAGCCTTCACCGTGCAGAGCGAATCAGGTGGGTTGACATTGCAGGTGTTGTTTACGCCGGTCAGTGGCATCAGTAGTTACACCGTTCGCATGTATTCCAGCTTGAACAACTACGACGTCCCATTGTGGACTCAAAACAATTATCAACCCGGTGATGAAATTGGTAGCGGGTCGAGTGACAACGTGGCTTATACGTTGCAGGCTCGCTTTGGAATCAAGTTCACCATTCAGGGATTCGACTCGTTGAACAATCCCGTCACTGCTCAATCTCCAAAGTCCATTCCCTATTACGCCACGGAAGGAAACTCTCCATTTGTTACCAGTCCATCCGAAGTAAGCGGAAACGTTTTGCGCATTCCGTTTAGTCCGAAGACTGGCCAATCATCAATGACTGTTCGCCTCTATCGGTCAGATGACTACAACCAGTTGTTCCGTGAAGTCACCGGCATCACAAGTCCAGAAACAATTCTTGAAGTACCCGGAAACTATTCCTACAAGGTGAGATATCGATACAAAGGCTCAGTCGTCAACAATGTCGGTTATCTCACATCTCCGTGGGTTCTGAACAATCAGACAACCCTCGTTGCATTACGTCCGAATCCCGTCACCAACGTTCAGTTGGTGGGTGGAAACAAAACAATTACGGCAACGTGGGATGCTCCGGAACCACTTGCAGGTGCAGACATTTCTGGGTACCAGGTGGGCGTCACCAGTGACATCAACAAATCGTGGTGGACCACGTACTACACGACAGAAAGAACCTTGACATCTTCATTTCTCACGAACGGGCAGCCGTACTGGGTCAAGATCAATGCAGTCGTCGGAGGGGTTTACATCAAAACTTGGAACTCACCCACTGCAGTGATTCCGTCATATATACCGTCGATGCCCGCACTCACATTGGTGGCTGGCGACGAGCGCATAGATGCAACGTGGGTGGCGCCAACTTCTGATGGCGGTGCACCAGTCCTGAGCTATCTACTTCAGTATTCCACTGATGCCACCAACTGGACCGATGTGACGACTGGTGCAACTGCACGTTCCTACTCCATCACCGGACTGACAAATGGCACGCAGTACACCGTTCGCATTTACGCACGCAACAACTCCGGATTGTCCAACACGAACCAACTTGCAATCAGGGCCACGCCCGTAGGAACGCCGGTACCGAAAACTTCAGCCATCACAAAAATCGATACCACCCGTGCAACTGTGGGCATGAGCGTCGATTCGAAAGGCAATGTTGCCACGCCCTATATCGAGTTCGGGCCGCCGGGAGGTTTCGACACCACCTTTGATGGGCCGGCTGCAAAGGGCGACAATCTCACGGTCACAAAAGACATCACTGGCTTGACACCGGGCTATTGGTATCGCGTTCGTTCGGGGGTGCGCGTCGGAAATACGCCTGCGTACGGAACTGAATTCACCTTCACCACCACGCCCGATGCCCCCTCTGGGCTTGCAGCAACAATGACGGGCACTACTGCCGCAGTGTCGTGGAATCAATCACCCACCAACAACGGTGGCTACATCAAGTATCAGGTGTGGGCGGAACAAAATGGAATTGAAGTTGGCAACCGATGCACCACGTTTACTAGTGGAGGCAACAATTGTGAGATCAGCGGATTGACTCCCGGTAAGAACTACGTGATCAAGGCCACAGCCAAAGCCTCGGGTGCCACATACGGAAATGGCACCTCCGTGGCAGCAAACCTCAATGTTGCAACTCTTGCTCCGCAGACAATCACCTTTTCTTTCGCAGATTTACCGCGCAAAGGATCACAATCGATCTCATCCGAATTCGATCTCGCCCCCTACGCATTCAGCAGTTCGGGACTCACCGTTGCTTTTGCAACCCAAACTTCAGCGAAGTGTGCAGTGACCGGCACCGTGCTAACTATTTTGCAATCCGGAACCTGCACCATTCGGGCATCTCAGTCGGGTAATTCGAAATACATTGCGGCCTCAACCGTTGATGCCAGCTTTGTTATTGCAACGACGCAAACAATCTCGTTCTCTATCACTGGCATTGGCACGCAGACTCTTGGCGGATCAACGCTGAATCTGTCATCTCTGGCCACCGCCTCATCGGGATTGACCGTTGGCTTCACGTCGACAACGACTTCGATTTGTACGGTTTCAGATACCACCGTCACATACGTGGGCGCCGGAAAATGTCGAATTGTTGCAAGCCAGAGCGGAGACGCCAGTTATGACCCCGCTCCGAACGTTGCACGTGAAATCACCGTCAATAGAGGAACACAAAACACACTCACGATCAGCAGTACGACCGGAACCTACGGAACCGAATTAGTGCTCACAACATCAGGCGGATCCGGAACTGGAATTGTGTCGTATGCCATTGATACAAACTCTCTTCTCGGTACTGCAACCGGCTGTTCCATCACTTCCGATGGTTTGGTCTCGACATCGACAGGTAAATGTGCGGTCATCGCCACCAAGTCCGATGATGTCAACTATCTCAGCAAGACCTCGGCGAGCACTTTGATCACATTGCAAAAAGCCGCTCAAACAATTTCATTCGTTCCTATTGCCGGATCAGGAACTCTGTTGCAGGGCGGAACGGTCACTGCATCAGCTCAGGCTTCTTCAGGCTTGTCGGTCACCATCAGTTCCGATACACAAACGAAGTGCACGGTTTCTGGCACCACCGTTTCTCTTGTTGCCGATGGCATCTGCACGTTGCGTGGCACCCAAACCGGCAACTCAAACTTCAATGCGGCCACGGCCGCAACTACATCGTTCGAAATCAGCCCCAAACCAATTCCCGATGCGTCTCCTATTGATTACGTCAGGCGTCAGCTTCCTGCCACATATCGCGTGGGTGACGAGGTGGCGTTGTCCATTGCCCCCACCACGTATCAAGGCACTGTGGTGCCGGGAACATACGAATTCATCTCCACGGTTCCGGGAAGCATTTCGTTCGGACCAGTCACCACGAACGCAGACGGTGTCACTCACTCCACCGCTTACTTTGCAAAAGCAAACATGGCGTTCAATATGTATGCCGTTTTCACCCCCACCGACTCCGTCAATTTCGCACAGGCCAGAACTTTTGCTGCCATCACCGTGGGCGCCAAGATTCAAAATGTCGTGGTGAATGACGACATCAGCGAATACAACACAACTCGTCCCATCAACTTCAGCGGCGTTGAAAGTACTGGGTCGGTGACCATTGACCTGTCCCCCATGACATCCCAGGGACAACCAGCCAATATTCAGGATCAACAAGCGCACTGCACCATCAGCAAACAAACGGTGACGCGAGACAATCCAG
>JALQYL010000126.1 GCA_023254135.1 Ilumatobacteraceae bacterium
CAGCACGTTCGGCCGCATACCCGAATCTGAGGAACGCGGGGAGCGCTTGGTCCGGTTTCACTGACGGAATCACGACAGCAAGGACAACTGCAAGTCCACCAAGCCAAGCAGAGATCGCCAGCACGTGTATCACGTCTGCAGGAACGCCAACCTGGGGGAGTCTCTGGGACCGCGAGTGCCCTCCGTACGACAGAGTGACGCAATAAGGGATTAGCACGAGAAGGATGTAAAGCAAATCTTGTTGGCGCGCACCGCCGCGTACAAGGAGCGAACGCGTCAACCTTGCAAGAAGTGCACCAAAGGCAATACGAGCCATGATCATAGGTCCAATGGTCAACGATGCTGCTGCGGAAAGTCCATCAAAGAGTGTTCCAGACGACCCGCGAAGGTCGTCAATCAGAATTATCAATGAGGCGGCCGGAAATATGAACAGTCCGAGCGCTGTGCCATTCGCCAGTCTGCGTCCGCGATTGGTGAAGAGTGTTCCCTGTGCGATGTACCACTCTGCAAAGAAGATGCCGCCGAACAATATCAATACGGCAAAGGTCGAGAATTTGACGAGCGTTCGTACGAGTTCAGGGACTGGTCTATTTTCTCCGTCGGGCTGGCCAGCCAACGCTGGAGTGCTCGTAACTGGAGAAATATTGGAGGAGCCAACGGTTGTCCCTGGCGGAGGTGCCAATGAACTCGATTCGGCTGGATTAACTGGAACAGCCAAGCTCGTCGACGACGGCGCAGACGTCGCTTGCACGGAGAATGAGACACGACCACTGATGACGTGGCCGTCCGTACCGACCAGTCGCCACCGTGCGGTGACACGACCGCTGATATCGGCGGGTAGATCGAAGACGATGACGTTCTCGGTTGTTCCGTGTCGAGGTGTGGGCAGAGTCCGTCGGACGCCGTCTTCTCGCACCAACTCGCCAGACGCGGACGTAATGGGAACTGCCTTTGCAAATGTCATCGTCCACTGTGGCGGTGAAGTCGTCAAGACTTCGCCATTTGATGGTGAGCTACCTGTCGCGGAGTTGTGTGCAAGGGCAACTCCGCCTCCGACGAACCCGACTCCCACGATCGCCAAGAAAATCGTCAAAATCAAGCGCCGGACTGAGATGTGGGGGCGTAATGGTTGAGTCATAGTTCGTCTACTACAAGGTGTAGAAGAAACAAACTATCAGCAGATATACTTTTCGCATGCGCAAGAAGGGCGATGGCGAACTCGAGTTGGAAGTGCTCCGAATCTTGTGGACGGCCGATGATGCCCTGCAGCCAGCGGAAGTTCAAGAGCGACTCGCCGAACACCTTGCTTACACGAGTGTCGCAACCATTCTGACACGACTCACGGCAAAGGGACTCGTGGTGCGTCAACCAATCGGTCGATCCTTCGCATACAAGGCAACGACATCGCAAGAAGATTGGAACGCCGGACGGATGCTCAAACTCCTGAAGGAGACGCCTGATCATCAGACTTTACTGGCAGGGTTTGTGAGCAAGCTCTCAAAGAAGGATCGCGAAGCCCTGAGAGCAATGTTGTCCGAAGGAAACGTCTGATGATCAGACTTCTGCTTCCGCTTGTGGCCTTTGTCGTTTGTACCGAGGTGGCATCGTTGTTCATGCGGCGAGCGCAGCCGCTTTCATCGGCCCGAATGTCGATAGTGATTTTGGTGCTCGGGATGTGCACCTCGGTTCCCATCCTCATTCACCTCTCGGTGACTTGGTTATTTGGCGTTCCTGATCTGGGTGCAGCTTTGCATCGTCTGTTGTTGGGCAGCCAAATGCACACCATGGACCGGAACTTCCTTGGACTTGCAGCCCTGGTCTTTCTCGCGGTATCAACGGTCAGATCTGGCCGTATTTTGATCCGTAAGAGACGCCTCCGGAATCAAGTCGGCGACGGCATCATGATTGTTCCTGACAATGACGTTTATGCTTATGCGCTTCCCGGTCCGAAAACGAAAGTCGTCGTCTCGGCAGGCCTCGTCCGCGGACTTACCCAAAACGAGTTGGATGTGGTCGTGGCTCATGAAATGGCACATGTCACGAACAGGCACGATCGATTGCTTCTTGTCGGACGCATTTGTGCAATCTTCAACCCATTCCTCACTTTGTCTGCGAAGAGACTGCGGTTCTCTCTGGAACGTATCGCTGACCAGGCAGCTGTCCACCAATGTGGCGACAGTCGTCACGTAGCACGCACGATCGCGAAAGTGGCTCTCGGTCATTCAGATACTCATTTTGCGCTGGGAATCGCTTCATACGGAGTTCTCGATCGCATCGAGAGTCTGACCGTTCAAAAAACTTCGTCGCCTGATCGTATGAACGCGATGAGTGTGGCGTATCTGTTTGGGCTTTCATTGCTCATGTTCGTTCAGTGGCATCATGTAATTGATGCCATCGCAGTAGCTTGCGGCCGATAACGAACTGGTCGATTGGCTGTTTCGAATCCGACCGCTACGCAATCGGTGGCGTGCCTCTCTTTGGTCATGCAACCCAACTGCGCGTGTTCGTGGATCCCGACTTGTTGCAGTACGACGAAGTGTGGGCCGCTGCAGGAACCTGGAACGACAACTTCGGTGCTACACCGGATGACATCGTGCGTGTTGCCGGCGGTGTGGTCACCGACCTGAAACGCGTGTGAAGCCGACTTTCAGTCGTGGTGTGGGTGCTCATGCATCACGTGCCCCGGATGTTCAATCTGCAGAGTGGTGTGTTGCACATCGAATGTAGAGCTGAGTAATGACTCCAGTTCATCGAGAATACGACCAGAGCCGCCCGAGTCGTGCAGTCCTTGCTCGATAACGACATGTGCGGAGATCATCGGTGAATCCGGGTTGATGGCCCACACGTGAAGGTCATGCACAGCGACGATGCCGGGCAATGAGAGAATTGTTGTGCGCACGTCTGTGGGGTTGATGTGCGCCGGGGCGCCTTCCATGAGTATGTGGATTGCCTCTGCAATGACGCCCCAGGTACGAGCAACGATCGCAGCCACGACAATCGCGGTGGCAATGATGTCGAGCCGATGAATGCCTGTCAATGCCGTGAGAGCCCCGGAGAACAAGACAACCGCAGATGTCAGAGCGTCGGATGCGACATCAAGAAATGCGGTTCGTACGTTCAAGTTCGTTCGCGATACGGAACGAAGAATGAGAAGGCAACTGAGATTTGCGACCAAGCCGACAAGCGCGAAAGCTATGACTCCTGGTCCCGTGACATGGGTAGGAGAGTTCCATCGGGTCCATGCTTCTCGAATAAGGAAGACGCACATGACCACTATCAAGGATGCATGAACGACGGCCGATAACACTTCCGCTCGGAGATAGCCGAATGTTCTCGTGGAGGAAGGCGATCGTGAGGCGATACGGGCAGCAATGAGAGCGATGGTGATGCCGATTGCATCTGTCAGCTGGTGACCAGCATCGGCTGCAAGCGCGAGCGACCCGGTCAGCAGGACCCCGACCCACTGTGTGGCAACAACCGCAACAGTGATGAGAAGTACAAAACCCATCGCTCTGGAGCTGTGATCAACCGGCAGATGTGTGTGCGAGTGTCCGTGAGAGGTCATAGACGAAGACTAATGATGAGTGTGCGTGGGATTCCTGAGAACGAATCCCACGAGGTGCTGCAAATCATCCAATAGGTTTCCAAAGACAAATGCGGCGTGCCACCCTTCGGTCACAGCATTCAACTGCGTGTGT
>JALQYL010000127.1 GCA_023254135.1 Ilumatobacteraceae bacterium
CAGGTGCCGCGGTTGGTTTCTACCCGCACATCTATCGCTTCACCGGAACCATTCACGGTGTCACATTGGAACGTTTGAGTGAACCTTCACCCGAAGTGAAGGCACTCATTGAGGATGCCGAGTTCAAGGCGAGCCTCGCCGTTCAGTAATTCCTACGTGAATTCGAGTGGAGCGTTCGACGCTTCAGTTTTGCCGTATTGATACGCGTCGATGGCGCGAGCCTTGTCGAAGAGGTGTTTCGGATTGCGCGCAATTTCAGCTGCATGGGTGTGTGGCGTGAAGATGAGAATCTTGCCGCCCGTACGTTCCTTCCAACGTTCCACTTCGTTGTGCATGCCGTTATCGATAATCCTGGCAAAAGGACCCCACATCGCACCTGCGAGTGGTGCAATGAGGATGAGTCGTTCTACGACAGGACCGTAATCGACGCTGGTGCCCGATCGCACGCCACCATCCACGTATTTCACGCCATCGATCTTGTGTGGGGAGAGAAGTGCGGGCACCGCTGATGACGCAGCGACTAATTCACAGAGCGGGTACTTTCCGCCATCAAGAATGGTGCGCTTCAGTTTGGGTAATGCGCATGCCATGACGTGGATGAGTGGGTCGGTGCGATCCCCAAACATCTCTCGTGCGATTCCTGCGAGAAGGCCAGGTTTGGGGTTGGGGAACGCGGGTACCGTCATGTCGGCCAATGTGTTGAACGGAATATCAAACGCTGTGGCCACTGCTGCCCATGATCCCGCAGACGTTCCGAGCAATGGTGACTGCGACAGGTCAACACCGCGTGGTTTTAGGCCATCGAGAACGCCCATGGCATATCCAATGCCAAAGAGGCCGCCGCCACCAAAGACTCCGCCGATGGAGGAGGTGGAGTCGTCAAACATGGCTCCATTCTCTCGCAATCGGGGTATGAATTTGCGTTGACCGTTAGGGTTATTCCTGTGGAAACAGTGGTTCTCGTCCCGTCGCTTGGTCGCCCGGCGTCAGATTTTGATGGGTTGAGTACTGCCCTGGGTGCAGTCGGATTCAAAACAATCGCACTCGATCCACGGCCGAGTTTCCCGGGTGAACCCACTCTGCACGACCTAGCGGCAGATGTGGTGCATCAATTGAACGAGCGCGGAGTTGATCGTTTCCACCTCGTCGGCCATGCATTCGGTAATCGACTGTCGCGATGCATCACGGCTGATTTCAATGACCGAGTGCTCTCGCTCACATTGCTCGCAGCGGGTGGACTCGTTGAGCCCGAAGAACACATTTGGATCGCACTTGCCAACTGTTTCAATGAGGCACTCGGCCCGGATGAACACCTGCAAAATGTGCAAACAGGATTCTTCGCTGACGGCAACGATGCCACGGTGTGGCGTGATGGCTGGATGACTGAAGTGATGAGGTACCAAAGCCATGCGGTGCGAATCACACCACGTGATGATTGGTGGAGTGCTTCGGTGGATCGTGTGTTGGTCGTGCAGGCCTTGCAAGATGCGATTGCCCCTGTTGAAAATGGCCGTCGATACGTGGCTGAGTCTGCCCCACATGCTCGATTGGTGGAAATAAATGGCGCAGGTCATGCGATGCTGCCGGAACAACCAGCAGCCATCGCAACAGCGGTGATTGAGTTCCTGAAAGGCTGATGCTGTGAACGCACGAGTACTCACGTGGAATCTGTGGTGGCAGTTCGGGCCGTGGCGCGAACGGCAAGACGCCATTCTCGCCACATTGCAGCGAGAGAATGCCGACATCATCTGTTTGCAAGAGGTGTGGGCGCAAGAAGGCGGTTTGGATCAAGCGCAGTGGCTTGCCGACGAGCTTGATATGTACGTTGCGCGCACCGAAGGTCCGTGGTTTGACGAAGGCGTCAGTCTCGGCAATGCCATCCTGTCGCGTTGGCCGATTGTTTCTTGGGAAGTACATCGCCTTCCCGACGTCACGGGTGCGCCGTCATACCGTCGCGCGATTGTTGCATTGATTGACACGCCAGTTGGTCGTTGGTACACAGTGACGACTCACCTTGATCATCGCTTCGATGGTTCTTCTACACGTATTGCCCAGTGTGAAGCGTTGAGTGGAATTGTTGATCAGCTGCGCGTTGACCCAGAAGTAGAGAACCCCGTGATTCTCGCTGGCGACTTCAACTCAGTTCCCGACAGCGATGAGATTCGCATGCTCACTGGTCGACGCGAACCAGCAATTGATGGTTTGGTGTTCACCGACCTGTGGGAAGTTGCAGGCGAGGGAAGTGGCTTCACCTGGCGGCGTGATAATCCGTACATCGAAGATTCCACATGGCCGAATCGCCGTCTTGATTACATCTTTGCGTCGTGGCCACGTCCACGACCACTGGGAAATCCATCGGCGATTTGGCTGGCCGGCATCGAACCCGTGGCCGGCGTGCAACCCAGCGATCATGCTGCCGTTGTGTCTGATATTCGCATCGGTTTGTAAGCGCACCGCTTACCTAAGCTCCGCGTTCGATTTTTCAGTCGGGTGACGCCGGGTCATTTTTTGAGCGGTGCGATGCAGTGAACGGGTGTTCGGAAAATTTGACCCATTTTTTTCGAACACCGTCTACCCCGACCGAGAAATCGAACGGCATCTCCACATGAGGTGCATGAAGGATTTTTCAGAGCACCCATTTCGTCACATATTCAGGGGAGCGCACGGCGATGTGGTGTGGGTGGTGGCGAGATCCACAGTTGCGCGGTCCATCTCCGATATTGCACGCATCAGCGGCCGGTCGAAGTCGCAAGTGAAGTTGATTATGGAGCGGCTTCATGAGCTCAGAATCGTTGACCGTACCATGATGGATGGTTGGTCGTGGAATTCTCTGAACGATGCACATCCGTACGCACCCATGCTCAGAGAGATGGCACGAATGGATTTCGAAACGAATGAAATAGAGATTTCAAAATCGGCGTACGCGCCGAACTTCTGGACCTATGACTAGAACGCGAGGTGCGCAATTACCAGGCACAATTCATGCGCTTGATGCCGTTGATGAATGAGCTCTGCAAGTAGGCGGGCTCAGAAGTGATTTCCAAGTTGGGAACACGACGACGAATCTCGTCGAACATCACGGCAATTTCACGGCGTGCAAGGTTGGCGCCCAAGCAGAAGTGCGGACCACCAGCACCAAAGCCCACCTGTGCGGGTGAAGGATCACGCAGCACGTTGAAGTCGTAGGGGTTGGCGAACACGCGCTCGTCGCGGTTGCCTGACTGGTAGAACATCACCACTTTCTCGCCTTCAAGAATTTTCTGTCCAGCAATTTCGGTGTCTTGTGTTGCCGTGCGGCGGAAGTGAATCACTGGTGTTGCGTAGCGAACGATTTCCTCAACTGCAGTCTTGGTATGCGCCTCGAAGTTGTTGAACCAAATGTCGCGCTGATCACGATGAATAGTGAGCTCGCGCATGCCATGTGCGATGGCGGTTCGTGTTGTTTCGTTACCGGCGACCACCAACAGAATGAAGAATGATCCGAACTCTTGAGCGGTCAAACGTTCTCCATCTACTTCGGCATGCATCATCACTGACGCAATGTCATTACGTGGATTCTTCAAACGATCTTCACCCAGCGCCAATGCGTATGCGAAGATTTCGCCACCCACGCGCACCAGGT
>JALQYL010000128.1 GCA_023254135.1 Ilumatobacteraceae bacterium
CATCGGCAGCAGAGAGGTCGGGGCTGAAGATGGCCTTGGCGGCCACCAAGATTGCGTCGGGGCCCACGTGCTCGGTGTGCATGTACACCACCGATTGCACGTTGTGGTGGTCGCGCAGTGCGGTGAAAAGTTTGGCCTGGTGTTCAGGCGATGCAGATTCGCCCATGAGCAAGGCCTTCATCTCCACGCCAAGAATGAAAGCCACGACCACCAAGAGAACGCCGATGGCGATGGACCCGGCTGCATCCCAACGCGGTTCGTGGGTGAAATGGGCCATGAGAACACCGAAGAATGCAATCAGCAATCCAGATTCCGCGGCCACATCTTCCAGGAGAACAGTGGGAAGTTCCGGGTGCTTTGAGGTACGAATGAACTGCCAATACGACATTCCTTGTGGCTTGACGTGTGCAGTCTCTTTCATTGCGGTACGAAGAGAGAAGCCCTCCAAAATGATGGCCAGTCCCAAGATGCCGAGCGCAATGCCCATGCTCTCGGTTTCGTGTGGGTGACGAATTTTGGAGATGCCTTCGTAGATGGCAAAGAGGCCACCCATGCTGAAGAGCACAAGAGCAACGATGAAGGCCCAGAAGAATCGCTCACGTTCATGGCCAAACGGGTGTTCAGCATCGCGAGCTTTTGCGGCACGATTGCCACCGAGAAAGAGAAGCCCTTGGTTGGCCGTGTCGGCCAATGAGTGCACGGCTTCTGCAGCCAGTCCTGCGGAGCCCGTGAGAAGGAAGCCAACGAACTTTGAGACAGCGATCCCAAGGTTGGCGGCAAATGCCGCAATGATTGCCTTGCGGCTGCCTTCATGCATTCCTCTAGGTTGTCATAAGTTGGAGACAAAGCAAGATTTTGCTGCGACCAAATGGGGGAAAAGATGGGCGTGTTAGACGGGAAAATTGCATTGGTGACGGGCGGCGGCAGAGGTATCGGCCGAGCCATTTCTGAATTGTTGGCGGCCGAAGGTGCAACAGTTGCCATCAATTACAAGCGTGATCGTGAGTCCGCTGAAGAAACGCAACGGGCAATCCTGGATGCAGGTGGCACGGCAACCATTCATCAAGGATCCAATGACATCCCGGAAGAGAACGTTGCATTGGTTGCAGACGTCATGAAGACACATGGCACCATCGACATTGCGGTGTTGAACGGTGGTGTTGCGTCAAAGGGGCGAAGTGTGGAGAACACCGAAGCCGAGGAATTGTGGAACTTGGTGGCAGTGCATGCGTTGGGGCCACATCAGTTGTGTCGTGCATTGGTGCCGCACATGCGTGGAAAAGAACGTGCCGACATTGTGTTTATTTCATCAGTTGCCACCTCGGGAATGAACGCGAATGGTGCGCCGTACAACATGGGCAAAGCAGCGATGGAAGCACTGGCACTCACCTTGGCAAAAGAGGAACGTCCCAACAACATTCGAGTGAACATCGTGGCTCCCGGTTTGGTGGAGACCGACATGGGGGTGCGTCTGGCGCGCGCCATTACGGGACGCAAAGGCATGGAAGACCTGCGGTCCATGGACTCAGATGCTCCATTTGGTCGAGTGTGCCAACCCATCGATATTGCCAATGCAGTGCTGTATTTCTGCTCGCCCATGGCTTCTTATGTCACAGGCCAGCGAATTCAGGTTGATGGTGGCGGTTCCTCATTGCGTGTGGGGCAATAGTCGCTAGCCTTCGGGGCGTGAGCCCACTTGCCCCTCAAAATGCCGACACCATCATCGAAATCACGCCCGAGGCGTTGGTGCAGCTGAAGCAGTTGCGCGATGAGGAACCAGAGAAAGAGCGTCTCGGACTTCGTCTTGAAGTGTTTGCGAATCCAGGTGAAGAGTTCAAGTACGACCTTTCATTCGAGATCGTCACGCAGGCTGCTTTCAGTGATGAGGTGCGCACCATCGATGGCTTGAAAATCATCATTCCGTTGAATTCATTTGAATTCATCAATGGAGCAACGCTCGACTATTCGGAACGTCAAGGTCTCATTATTCGCAACCCCAACAAGCCGCCTGCAGTTTCCATTGAAGGCCTTGTGAATGACGACGAATTGTCCGCTGCGATTGAGGCAGTTATCTCCACCGACGTGAACCCTTCTCTGGCCGCTCATGGCGGATTCGTTACCTATGTGGGTCACGACCCCGACGGTGTTGCGTATCTCACCATGGGTGGTGGGTGCCACGGTTGCTCCATGAGCAAGATGACAATGCTCGATGGCGTGCAAACAACTCTCATTGAACAAGTGCCTGGCGTCGTGAAGGTGCGAGACGTCACCGATCACGCCACAGGCGCCAATCCGTACTACAAGTAGTCCCTGCGCCCGGGGGCGTTTCTGTGTGGCAGGCTGATGCTGTGAAGGTGTCGCAGATTTGGTCGTATCCGGTGAAGTCGATGGTGGGCCAACGCGTTGATTCCTGTGACGTGTCAACGTTGGGTATTGCGGGCGACCGTCACTGGGCAGTTCGTGACATGGAACGTGGTGGTATTCGCGGGGCGAAGCGCATTGGCGAACTGATGCAATTTTCCGCGGAATATGTGGGAGATGGTTCGAAGAACGTGGTCATTACGTTGCCAAATGGAACTACGGTCCGAAGTAACGACCCACACGTGCACGATTCGTTGTCGGATGCTTTGGGTGTGCGCGTGAAACTGGAATCATTGCCTGCCGATGGCAACGTGGAGCATTTTCGTCGTGGGCCTGCATATGACAGCGACCCGATGAAGGAATTACGTGGTGTGTTTGGCCGTGATGACAATGAACCGCTGCCCGACTTTTCGGTCTTCCCTCCAGAAGTGATGGAGTTTGAATCTCCTCCAGGAACGCACTACGACTGCTGGCCACTCATGGTGATGACCACTTCGGCATTTGCGGCACTTCGTATGGCGTTGCCTGAATCAGTCATCGATGAACGCCGGTTTCGCCCGAGCATTGTGGTGGATGGGGCAGAGCCTGGTCATGCAGAGTTCGGCTGGAAGGGTCGTGTGGCCTCCATTGGATCGGCCGTGATCGAATTCCTCGATCCGTGTCCACGTTGTGTGATGCCCACACGCCGCATCAACGAATCCATCCCCGAGGACCGTGCAATCCTGCGGCACATCGTGGGTGATCTTGATCAGAACCTCGGTGTGTATGCCCGCATCGTGCAACCCGGCCGTTTTGCATTGGGTGACACCATGGAGTTCGTGAACTAATTACTCCGCCTACGCGGGTGTCCAGCGAATCTCCACTCGGCGGTTGATGCTTCCGTCGGGGTCATTCGAACGAACGATGAATCCCTGGTACTCGATCCACATGGTGAGCCCCTTTTTCGACAGGTAGTCCGCCACTGCCTTCGCGCGGAAGTCAGCAAGATTCTGCAGGCCGCACTTACCGGACATGTCCTTCAACACTGTGTCGAGTTGTGCTTTGTCGGTCTTGTCGAGAGTGATGTCTGATGCCGCAAAGTCAATTCGCGGAACAACAATCTGTCCGGCCAACACGGGAACTCCTGTGGCTTTGTTCAACGAGATCGACGTTTTGCCGGGGCGCACATTGAAACTCTTCGGAGACCCGACGGAGATACCGCATTGGTTGGTGGTGACCACGACGACCTTTG
>JALQYL010000129.1 GCA_023254135.1 Ilumatobacteraceae bacterium
TGTCCACCTTCTCCGACGCCGCGATCACCTTGCCATCAGCCGTAACAATCTCGCCGCGTGGAGCATCGAACTCACGCAACGTAATGCGATTGTTGCGTGGATCTTTCACCAAAGAATCGCGTTTCACGTATTGCCAGGTGGTGAGTTGCACGAAGAGCACTGCAAACAACGCAATGAGCGCAACGGTGAGATGACGAATGCGCTGGTTCACTTCGCTGCCGCCCTCTGCAAACTGCGCGCCGTACTGTCACTGATGCGAATGAGAATGGCCAACAACACATAGTTGGCCACCAGCGACGAACCGCCGTAGCTCATGAACGGCAATGTGACACCGGTGAGTGGCACCACGCGCAACACGCCACCCACAATGATGAACGTTTGAACGGCCGCAATGGTGGTGAGACCCGTTGCCAACAACTTCTCGAAGTCACGTTGTGCCCGCAGTGCAGTGCGCATGCCTGCACCCACCAACAACACAAAGCGGCCAACACTGCAGTGGCACCCACCAAACCCAACTCTTCACCCAATGCCGCAAAGATGAAGTCGTTGTGCGCGGCCGGAATGGCACCAGGGTCACCAATACCCAAGCCCGTACCGGTGAGTCCGCCATTTGCCAGCGCGAACAATGCCTGCACGGGTTGATAACCACGCGTTGTGTATTGATCCCATGGGTTCAACCAAATATCCACGCGTGTCTGCACGTGCGCGAACAGTTTGTAGGCAATTACGGCGCCGCCAGCAAACAACCCCAGTCCCACCACCAAGAAACTGGTGCGCTCGGTGGCCACCCACAACATCACCACGAACAAGGTGAAGAACAACAGCGACGAACCCAGGTCCTTTTCGCCCACCATCACCACAACGCTCACACCCCACGCCACCAAGATGGGCGCCAAGTGACGCAACTCGGGCAACGTGATGCCGAACACGGTGGTGTGTCCTTGCACAATCAACTCTTTGCGCTCTGCCAAATAGGCCGCAAAGAAAATGGCCAGCAGGATCTTGGCAAACTCACCGGGCTGGAAATTGATGGGACCCACGCTCACCCAAATGCGTGCACCGCCACTGGTGAAACCCACACCGGGCACCATGGGCAACAACAGCAATCCCACACCAAACGCCAAACACGTGAACTGATACCTGCGCAGGTCACCCACGCGCTCAATCACCAACAACGTGAGCACGAATGCAGCAACGCCCACCAGGCTCCATGTTGCCTGCAGTCCGGCCCACCTGTCACTGAGGCGCGCAATCATCACGAAACCAAGTCCGTGCAACAGTGCGGCGGTGGGCAACAACAACGGATCTGCACCGCGCGCAACAAACCGCACCACCACATGAGCCACGCCCAACAAACTGAGCACGAACACCAAGAACGGAATCATGCCCGCCGGCATGGTGCTGCGTTCGCCCAATGAAGCCAACATGTATGCACATGCCGTAATCAAGCCGGCCAATGCGACCAGCCCCAGTTCCACCCCGCGTCGCGTGCGTGCAACCGAACTATTCATTACTTCTTCAGCGTTGTAGTGGTGGTGCTGGCATCCACAATGGCCACTTCCACCAACTTCAAGAACTGTCGTGCTTGAGATGCAGAGGTGAACGTGCGATTCAGTGCCACATCACGCAATACATCATCGGGCAATTCGTCACCCGTGAGTTCGGTTTCTGTGTCGATAGTGGGGTCGAACCACAACAAACCACCCACATGGCCGCGGTACACCACCACATGATTGCTTTCGTTGAACCCCAAGAAGTATCCGCTGCGGGCATACGTGCCCACAATGGCCACAGCACCCAACACCAATGCCACCAAGATGCTCCAGAACAACGTGACACCCACCGTGATGCGCCTGCGCTTCTTCGCAATCTGCACATCGGCCAACACTTCCATCGGTTGCGTGTTGTCCTTCACCTCGGGCAACACAACGGGTTCGCTGATGTCGTCAAGAATGTCCACCACAATCACCGTGGTGTTATCGCGCCCACCGTTGGCATTAGCCACCATCACCAACGCTTCCGCGGTTTCTTGCGGATCTGTGTGTTGGCCCAACACCTTCAGAATTTCTGCATCGGCAACTTCGTCCACAAGACCATCGCTGCACAACACCACACGGTCACCCGTGCGCACGGTGTGCGAAAACACATCGACCGCAACCGTGCGATCGATACCCAACGCCCGCGTGACAATGTTGCGGCGCGGGTGCACTCGGGCTTCCTCTGGTGTGATGATTCCTTCATTCACCAGTTCCTGCACGTAACTGTGATCCACCGAAAGTCGACTCAACGCACCATTACGCAACAAATACGTGCGTGAATCTCCCACGTTGGCCACCAGCACGCGTGGTTCCACGCCGGCAACAATGCTCAACGCGGTAATGGTGGTACCCATGCCGCGCTGCGAACTGTCGTCAAGACTTGCCGTGTAAATGGCGGTGTTCGCACGCTGCACCAGGTCACGGACCTCTTCCATGGAGTTGATGCCCATGCGTCCGCCACTCATCACTGTTGTGACGGCCAATGCGCTTGCCACCTCGCCGGCATTGTGACCACCCATTCCGTCGGCCACCACAAACAAGTTCTCTTCCGCAGCAAACGAGTCTTCGTTTTGCTGTCGCACCATTCCCGTGTCGGTGGATGCGCCCCACTTCAGTTTCATGAACGCATCTCCAACACTGTTGAGCCCACCTGAATTCTGTCGCCTTTGCGCACGCTTCGCTCTGAAGCCAAACGCTGACCATTCACAAAACTGCCGTTGGTGCTCTGCAAGTCAACCACCCACACACCCTCTGGTCGCACTTCAATGCGTGCATGGTGTGACGAAATGAATGAGTCATCGGTAATAACGATGTCGTTGTCTTCCACACGACCAATGTTCAACACGTTGCTCAACGTATACGTTTGCCCACGGTGTTCCTTCGGCTCAATCACCACAAAAGTAACAACTCCGCGACCCGCCTTCTTCGACGAACGGCGAGTACCAGTACCAGCCACTGCAACAGGCGTGCGTACCTCACTCCATACGGCCCACAACACACGACCAAAGAACAGGTAGATCAGCCCCAGCAGCAGGAGCTTCAACGCATTCAGCAGTTGATCTGTCATGTACGGGCTACGACGCCTCGAATGTGAGTTGAGCGGTTCCCAAACTGATCACATCGCCGTGCTGTAGCAACTGCTCGCCATGTACCAACACACCGTTCACCTTGGTGCCGTTGGTGGAGCCCAAATCGCGCACCACCACCTCACCGGCCGCGCACACGAATTCGGCGTGCTTGCGGCTGACATTGGTGTCGTTCATGACGATGTCGTTGTCCAAATGGCGACCCAATACGTAGTGACCCTCGTGCAATTCAATGCGCTGACCACTGGGCAGAGTGAGCACAGCGGGTGGAGCCTCTACGCCAACACCGGGCACCAAGCCCAACACTGGCGGAGACACCAGGGGAGCGGCTTCTTCCACCACGGGAACCTCACCACTATTAATAGGTGCCGAACCAGCGCCATCTTGCGCAATATTGCGGGCCGCAATCTCGAACTTTCCCTTACGCAGATCGGGGTTGGTACGCAAGGCCACCCGGGCCTTGCCA
>JALQYL010000012.1 GCA_023254135.1 Ilumatobacteraceae bacterium
CGCGGTCTTCACGAGGTGCACGATCATCACGTCCACGGAAGTCACCGCGGTCATCACGACCACGAGGTGCACGATCGCCACGATCCTCTCGTGGTCCTCGATCTTCGCGTGGACCACGGTCGTCACGGTCACGGAAATTGCGACCGCCACCTGAACGTCCACCACCGTATGACTTGCCACCGGAACGACCGCCGCCGAAGCCGCCACGTCCGCCACCATTGCGACCGCCTTGTGGGCGACGCTCTTCAAGGTTTGGCATTTCACGGAACTCGCGCTCGCCAGGAGCAATCTCGGTGAGGATGTCATCACCCATTGCAACGTTCTTGGTGATGGGGTCAATGCCTGCATCGCGAGCAAGTCGCTTCACGTGGCGACGCATGTTCTCGGTCACCATGGTGATGACGGTGCCTTGTGCGCCTGCACGTGCGGTACGACCAGAACGGTGCAAGAAAGCCTTGTGCTCTTCTGGTGGATCAGCGTGGATCACCACTGCGATGTCGTCAACGTGAATACCACGAGCAGCAACGTCGGTGGCAACAAGTGTGTCCACCTTGCCCGATGACAACGCAGCAAGATTGCGTGCGCGCACGTTCTGCGAAAGATCGCCGTGCAATTCAACGCTCGGAATACCGGCCTTCACCAATGCTTCGGTGAGCTTGCGAGCACCGTGCTTTGTGCGAGTAAACACCAAGGTGCGACCAGGTGCCGCGCACAAATCTGAAATCACGTTGAAGCGTTCGGCTTGTGTCACCTGGAAGAAGTAATGCGTCATCGCAGCTTCGTTCTCTTCGGTTGATTCCACCTCGTGCGTGATGGGGTTCTGCAAGAACTTCTTCACCACTTTGTCAATGCCGCGGTCAAGTGTTGCGGAGAACAACAAGCGCTGACCTTCACGCGGTGTCTTTTCCAGAATGCGTGTGACGTGTTCAAGGAATCCAAGCTCGGCCATGTGGTCTGCTTCGTCGAGCACGGTGACTTCAACGGCATCAAGATCAACGTGGCCTGATTCCATGAGGTCGATGAAACGACCGGGGCAAGCAACAACAATGTCCACGCCATTACGCATGGCGGTGATTTGTCCGCCGTAGCCAACGCCGCCGTATACGGTGGCGGTGCGCATGCCCACTGCATCGGCCAATGGAGCAATCACGTCACGCACCTGATTGGCGAGTTCGCGAGTAGGCACCAAGATGACGGCACGAGGAGCAAATGGTTCACGGCGCTTGCCGCTTTCCATGAGACGGGCAATCAGCGGGAGGCTGAAGGCGAGGGTCTTGCCAGAACCGGTTCGGCCGCGGCCGAGGGTGTCACGGCCAGACATGGCGTCAGCAATGGTTGCTTGCTGAATGGGGAATGGGCTCAGAATGCCTTGTGAGGCAAGCTCTTCGACCAGGGGCGTGGGCAGACCGAGGTCAGCAAAAGAAGGACTGGTGTCCATGGTGGGGGTATCTCCCTTGTAGGGCCACAGATACCGGTGTGTACCCATGGACGCAATTGAATGCCTGACCACGCTACAGCAGTGGCTGTGGAAAAACTAGGGGTGTTGTGGAAAAACCTTGAGCACCTCGCGTGACAGGTGCCTCAGACGGAATTATGAGTGCAACGTGACCTTGATGGCGCATTCTGCGGTGGCGGTACTGCCTTTGCCTAGAAGCTTCTTGGCAACTGACATGACTCCCAAGAGAGCCCAGCCCACTTTGTACTTTGCTTTCACCAATTCAGCGACACGCTTCACATCGTCTGCATTCAACACCACTGCTGCACCTTCGTGAACAACGGCGCCGTCTGCGACAACGCCCTTCATGTTCGAAACGGCAAGGCTGGCGCGCGCATCATTGCGCACACGCTTCACTTTGAATGAGTTGGTGTCAGTGGTGAACGCGTATCCGCCATCGAACGGAACAATCCACACGGGAAGAGCAACGGGGGTTCCGTCCTTCTTATAGGTAGTGAACGAAACGTATTTCGCTGCATCGAGATCTGCGGGCATGAGAGCTCCTTCTCGGATAATGCGGTGAATCCGCAATGGTCGGGGAGCGGGGACTTGAACCCCGGGCCTCCTGGTCCCAAACCAGGCGCGCTACCAACTGCGCCACACCCCGTGAATGTGCAAAGGATATCGGGAATCGATATCGCTTTGACGATGACAAATGACGTGAAGAATTACTTCGCGCGCTTGGCTGCCTTTGCAAGGCGCTTGGCGCTTCGGCCAATGGGTGCGATGTTGCGGTGGTCAAGGTCGCCAATTTCATTGCCATTGGTGAACAGAACGCGGTAACGCAACCAGTTGAAGCCGTTGGCCAAGATGACCTTGCCCTCGGTGCCCTGCGGGGCGCCATCGACGTCCACCGTGGTGACGACCTTGTCGCCAATACGCAGGTTGATTTGGCCTGTGTGTGGTTTGGCGAGTGCGTGGGGCTTCCAAATGGTCATGGCTCCATTATTGCGCCAAAGAGTGCTTGGAAGGCGAACCGATACACTTCGCACCCTGTGAAAAGCACTCTCGAAGCCCTAGAGGGCAACCAAGTCAAGCTGTCCATCGAGGTTGATGAGGCGGAATTCGACCGCAACATCGATGCGGCATTCCGCAAAATCGCCCACGAAGTTCGTCTTCCCGGCTTCCGTCCTGGCAAGGCGCCACGTCGTGTTCTTGAAGCACGCATTGGTGCAGACGCCGCGCGCGGTCAGGCCATTCAAGACGCCATTCCTGAATATCTCACCAAGGCAGTGCGTGAGCACGAAGTCGACCTCATTGCCACACCTGATGTCAAAGTCACCGGTGGCGAAGAGTCGGGTGTGCTCACATTCGAGGCAACATGTGAAGTGCGTCCGGAAATCACCATCGCTGGCTACAACGGCTTGCGCGTTGAATTGGTGAATCCATCACTCTCCGATGACGAACTGGAAGAGGCCATCACCACCGAACGTCGTCGCTTTGGCAACTTGGTCGATGTCGACCGCGCCGCTGCTGTGGGTGACAACGTGGTGATCGACCTCGAGGGACTTCGCGATGGTGAGCCAGTTCCTGGACTCAATGTCGACGAGTGGACCTACGAAATCGGCCGCGGATGGGTTGCTCCTGGTTTTGACGACCAACTCACTGGTTCCAAGAAGGGTGACGTTCTCAAGTTCTCCGCTGTTCCGAACGGCACTGAAGAATCAGCTGATTTCGTTGTCACGGTGAATCGCGTGCAGACCCTCGAGATTCCAGAGCTCACCGACGCATGGGTGGCAGAGAACATCGCAGAGTCCGACACTGTTGAAGAATGGCGTCAGTCGCTGCGTGCCCGCTACGAAGAAATGCGCGTCAACCAAATGCGTCGCACCGTTGTCGATCGCATGACAGACGAACTTGCGAAACTGGTAGTTATCGAAGCTCCAGAGGCCATGGTCAATGCCGACTTGCAGGCTCGAGTGCAGAACACCATTCAGCAGTTCCAGCAGCAGGGCATTGCACTCGACCAGTGGTTGTCAGCCACCGGTCAAGACGCCGATTCGTTCATTGCTGGCATGAAAGAGCAGTCAGAGAAAGCTGTCAAGATCGACCTTGCACTGCGCGCCGTTGCCACTGCGCAAGGTATTGAAATCACCGACGCCGATATCGAGGCTGAGTACGAGGCCATTGGCGTTCGTGTGAACGAAAAGACCGCCAAGGTCCGCCGCGCATACGAGCAGAACGATGCTGTTACAGACCTCATTGCCCAAATGCGCAAATCGCAGGCACTCGAGTGGTTGCTGCACAATTCGGTCTACGTGGACCAAAATGGTGCCACCCTCGATACCGATACCGTCCTGGGTGAGCACGACCACGATCATGACCATGACCACGACGGTCATGACCACGACTAATCACAACAAGAACTCCGAAGGACACGCCATGAATTTCCAGAACTACTACGTTCCAAACGTCACCGAACAAACCAGTCGTGGCGAGCGTGTGTACGACCTGTATTCACGGTTGTTGAAGGAAAACATCATCTTCTTGGGCACGCCCATTGATGACACCATTGCGAACCTCATCTGCGCTCAGCTCATCCACTTGGAGAGCGAGAACCCAGATCGAGACATCAACATCTACATCAACAGCCCTGGTGGTGACATCAACTCGTTGTTCGCCATTTACGACACCATGCAGTTCATCAAGAACGACATCGCCACCATTTGTTTGGGACAGGCCGCCTCGGCGGCTGCTGTGTTGTTGGCTGCCGGAACCAAGGGCAAGCGTCTTGCGCTCCCTCACAGCCGCGTTCTGTTGCACCAGCCCTATGGACAGGTGGGCTATGGCCAGGTCACCGATCTGGAGATTGCAGCCAAGGAAATCTTGCGTATGCGTGACCTTCTCGAGGAAATTTTGGCCAACCATACGGGTCAGAGCATCGAGCGCATCCATGCAGACACCGACCGTGACTTCGTATTGGAAGCAAATGAGGCACTTGAGTATGGCATTATCGATGATGTGATTTCTTCACGTGAGCTTGCGGACCGCTCCGGTCCAATTCGCTGACGCACATCTCGAGGGAGGGCCTTCGTGGCCAAATTTACGGAAACAGGCGAACTGCTCAAGTGTTCGTTCTGTGGCAAGTCGCAGAAGCAAGTTAAGAAGCTCATCGCCGGCCCTGGCGTGTACATCTGTGACGAGTGCATCGAACTCTGCAACGAGATCATCGAAGAAGAAGTGGGCGAGCGCTCCGATGTTCGTCTTGAGTCGCTTCCCACACCAGTCGAAACCCGTGCATTTCTCGACGAGTACGTGGTGGGACAAGAGCGCGCCAAAAAAGTGTTGTCGGTGGCGGTCTTCCATCACTATCGCCGCCTGCAATACATGCAGCAAAACACCGGCATTCGTCGCGACGATGTCGAACTGCAAAAGTCGAACATTCTGTTGCTCGGCCCCACGGGATGCGGCAAAACCCACCTGGCGCAAACTCTGGCCCGCATGCTCAACGTGCCGTTCGCCGTTGCCGATGCAACCGCTCTCACCGAGGCAGGTTATGTGGGTGAGGACGTGGAGAACATTCTGCTCAAGTTGTTGCAGGCCGCTGATTTCGATGTGAAAAAGGCCGAACAGGGCATTGTGTACATCGACGAGATCGACAAGGTGGCGCGTAAGGCTGAGAACCCCAGCATCACCCGCGATGTGTCAGGCGAAGGCGTACAGCAAGCACTTCTCAAGATTCTTGAGGGCACCACTGCCTCGGTGCCGCCACAGGGTGGTCGCAAGCATCCACATCAGGAATTCATTCAGATTGACACCACCAATGTCTTGTTCATCTGCGGAGGCGCTTTCGCCGGCCTCGAGCAAATCATTGAACAACGCATTGGGCACAAAGGCATGGGTTTCCACGCCACCGTTACATCAAAGGCCGACAAGGACCCCGGTGAATTGTTTGCGCAGGTGTTGCCGGAAGATCTGTTGAAGTTCGGCATGATTCCTGAATTCATTGGTCGTTTGCCCATGGTGGGCGCAGTGCACGCACTGGACAAGCCGGCGCTCATGCAAATTCTCACCGAACCAAAGAACGCACTGGTGAAGCAGTACAACAAGATCTTTGAATTCGACGATGTGGAACTTGACATCACTCCCGATGCGCTCGACGCCATTGCTGATCTTGCCCTCACTCGCGGCACCGGTGCCCGTGGCCTGCGTGCAATTCTGGAAGAAACGCTTCTCGATGTGATGTACGAAGTTCCCGGACGTGTCGATGTCGCCAAGGTTGTCGTCGATGCAGATTGTGTGAACAAGAAGGCGTCGCCTGAAATCGTTTCAAAGACTGCTGCACGCGCACCACGTCAACGACGTGCCGCAAGTTAACTGCCGTGAATTTTGCTGAAGCGCTCGTCTATCTAGACGAGCATGCCTCGTATGAAAAGACGGGACGTGTCACGGAGCCCAGCACCCACACCATTCAGTCGGTGTTGTCGGTATTGGGTGATCCGCAATTCGATTACCGAGTCATCCACGTCACGGGCACCAACGGCAAAGGCTCCACATCGCAGATCATCACACGATTGCTCATGGCACATGGGCTCAAGGTGGGTACCTATTCCAGTCCACACCTGGAAGATGTTCGCGAACGCATCCAGGTGGATGGCGAACCCATTGACGAAATTGATTTTGCTGAATCTGTGGAGGCTGTGGCACAAGCAGAGGGCGTGGCAGGGGTGCGTCCTTCGTACTTCGAAATTATGACGGCAGCTGCATTCCGATGGTTCTCAGACACTGCCGTGGATGTCGCCGTCATTGAAGTGGGAATGTTGGGTAGGTGGGACGCTACAAGTGTGGTGCGTCCCGACGTTGCCGTTATCACCAACATCGCACTTGATCACACCGAATTCGCCGGCCCCACCCTGGTTCACATTGCAACCGAGAAAGCGGGCATCATCAAAGAGGGAAGTGTCGCGGTTGTTGGCGACACCAACGAGGATCTGTGGCCCGTGTTCAAGGCCGAGCCGCACGAAGAATTGTTGTTGCGTGGCGAACAGTTTGATGTAGTGGACAATCACCTTGCGTTGGGTGGACGACAATTGCACGTGCGAACATCACGCGCTGATTACGTGGACCTTTTCGTGCCACTTCACGGTTGGCATCAAGGTGACAACACCGCCGTGGCCATCAGCGCCGTGGAAGCTTTCTTCGACACAGCACTCAGCCCCGAAGTGGTGAACGAGGGATTGGCGCACGTTGTCATGCCGGGTCGGTTTGAGGTGGTTGGTCACCAACCATTGGTGATCCTTGATGGTGCGCACAACCCCGCCGGTGCAGACGTGTGTGCCAGCGTGTTCTTCGAGGATTTTGATCCACATGGACAGCGAATTCTGGTGGTGGGCGCATTGTCCGGTCGCGACATCAGCCACACACTGTCGGCGCTCAAGGTCGATGAGTTCGAGAAGGTCATCTGTTGCACGGCGCCGTCTCCGCGCGCTCGTTCGGGCAAGGAGATAGCTGCGGTCGCCACTGACATGGGTTGCTCCAATGTGGTCACCGTTGACTCGGTGGAAAAGGCCTGTGATGCCGCACTCAGAGATGCCACCAGTGACGATGCAATTCTCATCGCTGGCTCCCTCTATGTGGTGGGTGCGGCGCGTACGCATCTGCGCAAAGTGTTGCCATAGAACGGTTTTGGCAGTTCCGCCCGGTTCAGGGGCATTGTGCCTACCTGCTCGTAGGCTTGTCTCTATGTCAAATCGCACCCTCGTCCTTTTGAAGCCCGATGCCGTTGAACGCGGTTTGGTGGGCCAAATCCTCGCTCGCTTTGAATCCAAAGGCCTTCGTTTGGCTGCTATGGAATTGCGCACCCTTGACCCACTCATCCTTGCTCGCCACTACGAAGAGCATGTGGGCAAAGGCTTCTACGATGAACTGGTCACATTCATGGCTCGTGGTCCCGTTGTGGCACTCGCCGTTGAAGGTCCCGAAGACACCTGGGAAATCGTGCGCAACATGATGGGCGCCACCAACCCAGCGAAGGCAGCGCCTGGCACCATTCGCGGAGATTTCGGCACCTTGTTCACCGAAAACCTCGTTCACGGAAGCGACTCTGCTGCTTCTGCTGCACGCGAACTCGGAATCTTCTTCCCCGCCCTCTAAGGCGAGGGTCACTAACATTTCCCACTGGCAGTTGGTTCCCGACTGCCCGAGGAGATTTTTCTAATGAGTCGTAACAACCCCTTGGCCATTGGTCGTGATATCGCGATCGACCTGGGCACCGCGAACACCTTGGTGTACGTGCGTGGGCAGGGGATTGTGCTCAATGAGCCTTCCGTGGTGGCTATCGACATGCGCGATGGGCGACCTGTTGCGGTGGGCTGGGAAGCCAAGCGCATGCTCGGAAGAACTCCCAAACACATCGAAGCAATTCGCCCGTTGAAAGACGGAGTGATTGCCGACTTTGACGTGTGCGAAAAAATGTTGCGCTATTTCATTCAGCGCATCACCACCAGTCGTTGGAGCAAACCGCGCATGGTTATTTGTGTTCCGTCTGGCATCACTGGGGTTGAGCAACGCGCCGTGCAAGACGCTGCGGAATATGCAGGCGCGCGCCGTCCGGTGCACATCATTGAAGAACCCATGGCGGCGGCAATCGGTGCCGATCTTCCGGTGCATGAGCCAAGCGGCAACATGATTGTTGACATTGGCGGAGGCACCACAGAGGTTGCGGTCATTTCGTTGGGTGGCATTGTGGTGGCGCAAAGCGCTCGAGTGGCTGGTGACGAACTCGACGAGTCCATCGTGGCGTACGTGCGCACACAATTTGGTCTCGACATCGGGGTGAACACCGCAGAAGAAATCAAGATACAAATGGCGTCTGCTTGGCCATTGGCACAAGAACTCACCGCCGATGTGGGCGGGCGCGACACCGTGTCGGGACTGCCTCGCACGGTGGAACTCACGTCTGAGAACGTGCGTGAAGCCATTGCCGAGCCAGTCGCTGCAATTATTGACGCTGTGAAGTCCACTCTTGATCGCACGCCGCCGGAATTGGCAGCCGACATCATGGATAGAGGTATCTATGTGTCGGGCGGTGGGGCATTGCTGTCGGGAATCACACAACGTATTAATCATGAAACGGGCATGCCTTGTTATGTTGCCCCCGACCCGCTGTACGCGGTCGCTATTGGTTCGGGCCGCGCGCTTGAGAACATTGAAGCGATGCGCGGAATGATGTCCTCACCGGGACTCGACCAGCAGTAGAACAACTCTCGTGGCGGCAAGTCCCTTCACGCGACGCCGAGCAATTCTTCTGCTCTCGCTGACTTCGGTGATTTTGATCACCCTTGATTTGCGTGGCAGTGCACTCGTCAATTTCACGCGTTCAGCATTTGGTGTGGTGTTCCGTCCCATTGAAAGCGCAACGCGTGTCGTGACTCGCCCGCTTGAGAACACCTGGCATGGAATCACCAATTACAACGATGTTGTGAAAGAGAACAAGCGCCTGCGTGACCTGGTGGCATATGGGCAAGGTTCCACCATCGCCGCGGTTGCCAGCGTGCGCGAAGCACAAGAGTTGCTTGCTTTGAATGGCTTGCCCACGTTGGCTGGTATTTCGTCGTGCACCGCACAAGTTGTTGGTCAATCTCCGTCCAACTATTCCCAAACGGTGGAAATCAATCGGGGTTCCGAGTGCGGCATCAAAGTGGGAATGCCAGTGTTGAATGCGGCCGGTCTCGTGGGCAAGGTCACCAAGGTGTACGTGCGTCGTGCGGTGGTGATGATGGCAACTGATCCGAACTATTCGTTGGCTGTGAAAGTGGTGAATGTTCCGCCCACCACCACGACAACCACCATTCCCGGTCAAGCCGATGACTCAACGTCGTCCACCACCACGACCACCACAACCACCACGACAACCACCACCACAACGACGTCCACCATCCCTGGTTTCAAGCCGGGGTCAACGGTGCCCGTGGCAAGTACGGCTGCGCCGTTGCCGGGAGAATCAGTGCCCACCGGAACTGTGGGTCCGAACCAGCCAGCGAAGAACACCAAATCGCCCATCACTGTGCCTGCAGGGGCTGATTTACCGTTGCGTGAAACCGGGGCATTGGAAGGACGCGGATTGGGGAAAGCTCCCATCGTTCGTTTCGTGGAGAATCAACCACGGTTCGGCGAAGTGTTCGTTGGTTCGCCGGTTATCACGGCAGGTGGCGCCACGTCACTTGCACCACCCGATGTGGTGGTGGGTTACGTGAGCAAAGTGGTGAAGCGCACGGGCACACTTGGCCCCATTCTTGAGGTGAAGTTGTCGGCAAGTCTCGACAATCTAAATTTCGTGCGCATCTTGTTGTATCAGCCATCAACAGAGCGCACCGCCACTCCATGATCGATCGACTCATTTCATTTTCCGAAGCCAAATATGTCCGCCTTGTATTGGTGGGGCTCTTCTTTCTTGCGCTTCAGACCACTTTGTTCAACGAGATGCGACCCTTCGGTGTTTGTTTGCAAGTGATGGTGTTGCTTGCTGCGGCTAGTGGTTTGGCCCGCGGCTCTGAAGCTGGTGCAATCGCCGGATTCATTGTTGGATTGTTGTACGACATGGTGCTCACCACTCCGCTCGGATTGTGCGCGGCGGTGTTTGCCATCATCGGTTATCTCGCTGGGTTTGCGCACTCATTTGTCCACGAACCCACGTGGTGGTCGCGAATGATTCTCGGATCGGCCGCTAGTGCAGTGGGCATGATTCTCCTGCCGTTGGCGTTTGCAATGACCGGAACGGACGGATTGTTCACAACACACATTTTTGTCGTGGTGTTGGTGGTGGCCCTCTTCAACGGCGTGTTCAGCGTGCCGGCCGAATGGATTTGTCGATGGGCACTGCGCGAACCGACGGTGGTTCGATAATGGCCACCGGACGCTCTGTTTCCCGTATCTCGGTATTGGGTAGCGTCGCGTTGCTCCTGGGTTCCGTGTTGTGTCTGCGACTGTGGTTTCTGCAGGGTGTTGGCAGTGCCGAAGCAGACCAAAAAATCATGGCGGTGCGAACGCGCACGGTGAAGTTGTCGCCAGAGCGTGGCCGCATCTTCGACCTCAAGGGTCGTGTCGTTGCAGACAACGAACGAATTCTCACCGTCACACTCGATAGGGCCGTGATTGCCAAACCACTGTCTCGTTTGCAGATGTGGAATCGCCTGTCAGGTGTGTTGAACATGACCGTGGCGCAATTGGAGGATCGATACGTATCAAAGAAGTACGACCAATTGCAGCCGGTGCCTTTGAAAGAAGACATTTCAGAGGACATTGGTGTGTACTTGCGCGAACGGAGCGAGGATTACCCGGGCATCGATGTGCGAGAAGACTGGCGTCGCGAGTATCCGTATTCGCCCATGGCAAGTCACATCATCGGCTTCTTGGGTGCGATCAAGGACAACAAGAGCGAACTGGCCTATTACAAGAATCTCGGATACGACCCCGACGCACGCGTTGGTCAGTTTGGTGTTGAGCAAACGTACGAGTCAGTGCTGCGTGGCACCCCTGGGTACGTGAAATATGAGGTGGACTCTCGCGGTCGCATTCTTCGTCAACTTGAGCGCAAAGATGCCGTACCCGGATTCGATGTGCAACTCACCATCAACCTCGACTTGCAACAGTTCACTGAACAAGCACTGCAAACAGAACTCATGCTGCGCCGTCGTACCGAAGCGCCCACCATCTTGAAAGATGGAGAGCCGGATCCCGCATATCCGGAAGTCAACTACTACAAGGCGCCCGCAGGGTCCACCGTGGTGATGAATCACAACACAGGTGAAATTGTGGCAATGGCCAGTTACCCCAACTTTGACAACCGTTGGTTCAACGCTGGCATTACATCGGAAAAGTTCAATCAACTCTTCCCCAAGACAGACGACCCCGACCAGTCCATCTTGGTGAATCGCGCCATCTCGGGCCGTTACAACTTGGGTTCATCATTCAAACCGTTCGTTGCGTATGCCGCACTGAACACGGGACAACTTCCTGGCGGAACGAACTACTACCTCAAGGACCAAGGTACGTACCAGCTGACAAGCATTCCCAAGGAACGTTGTCAGTTGAACGTGAAGTGCATCTTCAAGAACGCGAATTGCGGCAATGGTGCACCATGCAAATACGGACGCATCAACATCGTTTCTGCGTTGGCCATCTCTTCAGACGTGTTCTTCTACAAGATTGGCGAGGAAATCTTCTCGCTGCGTGGCAACAAGCCCATTTTGGAAGAGCAGGTTCGACAATTTGGCTTTGGGTCGCCCACTGAAATTGACCTGCCGTACGAATACATCGGCACGGTGCCCAGCAAAGCCCTGAAGCAACGCCTGGCTGCGAGCGGTGCCATTGCCAAGGAAGAGGGCAAGGGGTACTACGTGGGAGACAACGTGCAGTTCTCCATCGGTCAGGGTCTGTTGTCGGCATCGCCACTTCAACTTGCCGTTGCATACGGAACATTGGCCAACGGCGGCAAGGTGATGAAGCCGCATGTCGTTCGCGCAATTTGGGCTCCTGGCACTCCCAACGGAAAATCCGGTCAGGTGAATCTTGAAGCGGGAACGGTTATCCAAGACTTCAGCGCTCCTGAAGTGGTGCGCGATATCGGTGCACGACCAGAGGTTCTTGATCCCATCATTCGGGGACTTACTCGAGTGGTGAATGGTCCCGGTGTACGTTCCGACATCTATCACTCCACCACGGGCGAGAATCTTTTCCGTTCGTATCCGAAGCGCACCTTGCCCATTGCGGGCAAGACCGGAACCGCACAAGGTGCCGGCAACCTTCCGTGGAATGACTCATCCGCATTTGGTGCCTTCAGTAAAGATCCCACAAAGCCGTACACGGCAGTTGCGTATTTGGAGAAGAGCGGATTTGGTTCTCGCGCTGCCGCGCCAGTGGTGAAATGTGCGTTCACCGCATTGGCCGGAAAAGTACACGTTGATACCGCGGTTCCCTCTGACCCGCTCGACACCGCAAGTTTCGACGTGGCCCCCGCACAAAGCTTGGGACGCAACAACGTGATGTGCGTCATCGGCTCTGGTTCTTCGGTGCGTGACTGATGACGCGTGCAATATTTACTCGCCGTCCCGATTCCGGCCTCGGAAACATCAAGCGGGGATTCGCCGATCCCACACGCAACATTGACTGGATTCTCATGGGTGCCGTGGGCGCACTCACCATCATCGGCTTCTTCATGATTTATTCCGCAACGCGTCCACGTCTGCTGGACAATGGTCTCGACCCTTTTCAGTCGGTGCAGCGTCAAATCATCTTCGTGATTATTGCCATCCTCATGATGGGTCTCGTGATGTGGATGGATTATGTGCAGCTACGAGGCAGCGCCGAACTTCTCTACGCCTCCACCATCGTCTTGTTGATTCTGGTGTATTTGTTGGGAGCAGTGAAGGGTGGCGCAAAACTCTCGTTCGACCTCGGACCCATTGCTATTCAGCCTTCCGAATTGTCGAAAGTGACCACACTGTTGTTGTTGTGCGGATTCTTGGCCGACGATGACAGCGACACTTTGGCATGGGAGAGATTCATCCAAGCACTGTTCATCGTGGGTGTGCCTTTTGCGTTGGTACTCATCGAGCCTGACCTTGGCTCTGCATCCGTTGTGGTGGCCGCGGCCATGGGTGTATTGCTGGTGGCGGGGGCGCGCACCAAATACATCGTCACCATTACGGCCCTCACCATTGCGTCGGGCATCGCCGGAGCAGTGTCGGGTGTGGTGAAGAAGTACCAAATCGCCCGCATCACCGGATTCCTCGACCCCAATCCCAACTCTCAATCGGCCACGGTGCGAAATCTTGTGAACCAGGTGAACCAGGCAAAGCGGGCGGTCGCCGCAGGAGGCTTCTTCGGTAAGGGATACCTGAACGGTCCATCCACCAATGGACGTTTCATCCCGGTGCAATCCACCGACTTCGTGTTTTCCGCCGTGGGGGAGCAGTTCGGAATGTTGGGGGCCATGGTGGTGCTGGGACTTCTTGGTCTGGTGTTGTATCGGGTGTATCGCATCGCCCGCCTGGCCAACGACAAATTGGGAGTACTCATTTGCTCGGGTGTTTTCACCATGATTTTGTGGCAGGCCTTCCAAAACATCGGGATGACCATCGGAATCACCCCCGTCTCGGGCGTTCCTTTGCCCTTTGTGTCGTATGGGGGGTCCCACATGGTGGCCTTTGCCATGATGATCGGGCTTGTGCAGAGCGTTCACATGCGCCGTTTCCGCTAGGGCGCGAAGTATCCTGACTAAGACCGAAAGGGTCGGTTGCGCCAGTTTTGTGGCTGCAGCAGGGCCCACATGGCGCGCTTCGGCGCGACGTGGGAAGGAAATTCAATGGATACCAACGGGACCGGCGCCAGTGCGCCAGCCGAATCAACTCAGCCGCAGCATCGTGAGGGTGGAAATGGCCCTCGACCAGAAGGTCAGGGCGGCCCCAAGAAGCGTCGTCGCGGATCCCGCGGTGGCAAGAACCGCAAGAAGCCTGGCCAAGAAACTGGCGAGGCAGTAGACAACTCGTCTGCGGTGCGTTCAACCAGTGCCCCAAAACCATCGGGTCCGCCACCAGCTCCGGGCGCAAAGCCTCGCATTGGAGACACTCGTCCTGCGCCTGCTGCTCCCAAGCCAGACGGTGCTGCACAGTCGCAAGGTGACGGCACTGCCAAGAAGAAGCGACGTCGTGGTGGACGTGGCAAGTCGCGTTCAGGCGGAAACGGCGGTCAGCAACGTGATCAGGCAACCGTTGAAGCCGAGATCATCGAACGCCGTAAAGGTCGCGAGCGCAATGGGCGTGCCATTGGCCGTTACATGATGTGTGTTCAGGTGCGAGACGGCATCACCCAAGTGGCGGTGATGGAGGGTCGAAACCTCATCGAACATTACGTGAGCCGTCCTTCCGACGATGTGGGGCAGATTCACGGCAATATCTACCTCGGACGCGTGCAGAACGTGTTGCCTGGCATGGAAGCCGCATTTGTTGATATCTCCACGCCAAAGAACGCCGTGTTGTATCGCGGCGACGTGCAATACGACCCCGAAGACGTGGTGGAGAAGGACAATGCTCGAATTGAGCAAATTCTGCGTTCTCGCCAAATGATTCTGTGCCAGGTCACGAAGAATCCCATTGGTGCAAAGGGTGCGCGCCTCACGCAAGAAGTGTCCATTCCCGGACGTTTCGTGGTGCTGATTCCGAATTCGAAGACATACGGCATCTCCAAACGTCTCGATGATTCCGAGCGTCGCCGTTTGCGCAACATTCTTGATCGTGTGAAGCCAGCACATCACGGAGTCATCGTTCGAACCGCAGCTGAACACGCCACCGAGCACGAACTGATTGCCGACATGACCCGCCTGTTGCAGGAGTGGGAACAGATTGAAACCGCATCGAAGAACGCGCAAGGTCCTGCGTTGTTGTATCGCGAGCCTGAACTTGCCGTTCGCGTCATCCGCGAAGAGTTCAACGCCGAATATCGCGGTGTGGTCATTGACGACCGTCGCCTGTATGAGGACGTTCGCAGTTACGTGCAGGCCTTCAACCCCGAACTTGCCGACCGAGTGGAATATTTCGACCGCGACGCAGAGCCACTCAGCATTTTCGAAACCCACCACGTGCATGAGCAGTTGCACAAGGCACTGGACCGCAAGGTGTGGTTGCCATCGGGTGGTTCGCTCATCATTGAGCACACCGAAGCTCTCACCGTCATCGACGTGAACACGGGCAAGAACGTGGGTACCTCAAACCTTGAGCAAACCGTTTTCCAGAACAATCTCGAGGCAGCGGCCGAAGTGGCCCATCAGCTTCGTCTGCGCGACATTGGTGGCATCATCGTCATCGACTTCATCGACATGGAAATCAAAGACAACCGCAAGAAGGTGGTCGAGTCATTCAGGCAGGCGTTGTCCCGTGACAAGACCCGCACCCAGGTGTTCGACATTTCTGAGTTGGGTCTCGTGGAAATGACCCGAAAGCGTATTGGCGAAGGCCTGCTCACGGCATTTGCTGACGGCTGCCCCGAGTGCTCTGGACGGGGCGTCAAGGTCGATTACGACCTGCTGAAGTGACGTCTCGGCCAAATATTTCGTAGAAACCAAGGGTCTGGCAGTGTCCAAGTCCCGCAAACCGCAGATAAAGTAGGAACTCGCTATGTACGCAGTGATCGCATCCGGAGGAAAGCAGGAGAAGGTGGCCCAGGGCCAGCAAGTCCAGCTTGAACTCCTTCACGTTGAAGACGGTGCAGAGGTTTCTCTCACACCAGTCCTCGTTGTCGACGGTTCCACCGTCCTCTCCACACCCGACCAGTTGAAGGGCGCCTCAGTGAAGGGCCGCGTCATCGGAACCGCCAAGGGTCCGAAGATCGACGGCTTCACCTACAAGCGTCGTACCAACCAGCGCCGCCGCTTCGGACATCGTCAGAAGTACTCGGTCGTTGAAATCACTTCCATCGCGAAAGGCTGATTCGAAATGTCAAAGACAAAGGGCGGCGGCTCCACAAGGAACGGTCGCGACTCAAATGCTCAGCGCCTCGGCGTCAAGGTGTTCGACGGAACACTCATCACTGCAGGCACCATCATCATTCGCCAGCGAGGTACCCGTACCCATCCAGGCAAGAACGTGGGCATCGGCAAGGACGACACCCTGTTCGCACTGTGCGACGGCTCGGTCAAGTTCGGTGAGCGCAAGGGCCGCAAGGTCGTTGACGTGAATCCTGCTGAATAAAACAGCAACACACACAATTTCATGAAGGCGCACCGCAAGGTGCGCCTTCTGTGTTTTAGGAATGCGATGTGCGAAGGAACATCTATTGCTCGGCGGCAAGGAATGTGTCGATGCCCTGCGGCAATTTGTGCACTGGATAGTTCAGCAGGGCAACGGCCTGCTTGCAGGCGAATCTGTCGGTCATGCCACCAACGTACGTGACTGCCTCATTGACCGCAGTGGTGCTGTGTGCATCAAACGGCGCATTGGCGAACGACGGCAACAACATGGGTTGCGCGATGTAGTGGTCGACAAGTGAACGCAACAAATCAACCACGCTCTGTGCCTGTGCGCGAGATGCAGCCCGATGATAGATGGCGTCGTAGTTGAAGCGACGAAACAGTGCAAGTGCTTCTGCGATGTCTGGCACCATGCCGATGCGGCCGGTATATGCCGTGGCGTCGATCATGCCTGTGATGAACGCGGACAACTGTTCGCGACGTGTGGTTCCGCATCTCTTGCGCACAATGTCGGGCAAGTCATGTGGTGTTACCACGCCGGCATCAACGGCGTCCTCAAAGTCGTGGCATACATAGGCGATTCGGTCGGCCCAGCTGACAACTTCAGCTTCTGGAGTGCTGGGTGCTGGGCGAGACCAACTGTGGTTACGAATGCCATCGAGTGTTTCGGTGCAGAGGTTCAGAGGTGTGAGCACAACATCGGCGCCCCACACGGCGTGGTCGTAGCCGCCCTCAATGTATGGAGACAATGCATCCTCGCTGGCGTGACCACCAGGACCATGTCCGCAATCGTGCCCGAGTGCAATGGCCTCGGTAAGTGCCACATTGAGACGCAACACTCGCGCCACTGACACTGCAACTTGAGCCACCTCGAGTGCATGTGTGAGGCGGGTGCGTTGGTGGTCATCGGGAAAGACGAACACCTGCGTTTTTCCGGCAAGGCGTCGAAACGATGGCGCATGCAATAGTCGATCTCTGTCGCGCTCAAAACATGTGCGGTATGGATCTGCGTCTTCTGGATGGACGCGATTTCCAGGGCCAACGGCACGAGTGGCAAGTGGTGCCATGGATGTGTCTTCATGGGCTTCTCGACTGAATCGATCTGCTACGTCTTTGGTGCCGATACCGGCCCACGAATCGGAATGGGCCAACGTGATGCCAGGTGCATCTTCAAAACCCGACATGGTGGACACCCACAGACGATCACGCGAGTCATCGGGTTGTGAATTTGTCTCGTTTGCCACATTTCCACGATAGGTGAGTGGTGTGTCGCCGAAGGGGAGCACCTGACGGCAGTAGCCTTGACTTGTTCTATGAGTGTGTTTGTCGATGAAGCCCAACTAAATGTGCGCGGAGGCGATGGCGGAGCAGGCTGTGTGAGTTTTCGCCGAGAGGGCCCCGTTGCATTTGGCGGCCCCAACGGAGGAGACGGCGGCAAAGGCGGTGACGTGTGGCTGGTAGCAGACCGTAATGTCGCATCGCTGTTGGCATTTCGAGATCATCCACACAGACGCGCCGGCAATGGAGTGCACGGCAAAGGCAAAGACCTGCATGGTCGCACGGGTGACGATTTGATCGTGGCAGTACCCGAGGGCACGGTGGCCAAGGACATGTACACCGGAGAAGTGCTCGCAGACCTGGTGCACCATGGCGACAAGTGGCTGGCATCGCCCGGCGGTCGCGGTGGTCGAGGCAATCACAAGTTCATGAGCAACAAGCGTCGTGCGCCAACGTTTGCCGAGCAAGGTGAAGAAGGTGTTGAGCGCTGGCTGAAGCTGGAACTCAAACTCATGGCCGATGTCGCGTTGGTGGGATTCCCCAACGCAGGCAAGAGCACGTTCATCAGCACGGTGTCGGCTGCCAAACCCAAAATTGCGAACTATCCGTTCACCACTCTCGAGCCACACCTGGGTGTGGTGCGAGTAGATGAAACCACTGAGTTCGTCATGGCCGACATTCCCGGGCTCATTGAGGGCGCCAGTGAAGGGCGCGGATTGGGTCATCAGTTCCTGCGGCACATTGAACGTGCACGCGTGCTGTGTTATCTCATTGACTTGGTGGCACTCGATGGCATTGCGCCAGAGGAACAGTTGCGTACCTTGCAGCATGAGGTGGGCAACTACAGCCCCGAATTGTTGGCACGTCCATCGCTCATCGTTGGTACCAAGATTGACAGTGTGGAGCCCGATGTAGTGGCTGCGTGGCCGCACATGAGCATGTCGTGCATCACCACGGAGAACGTTCGAAAAGTGGTGAACCTATTGGCTGCGCAGGTGGGTCAGGCCCGTCAAGCAGAGCCCATCAATGAGGCCACCATCATCATGCGTCCAGAACCAGAGCATGCGTGGGTGGAGCAATTGGGCGAGAACGAATACCGCGTTCATGGTCGCTCCGCCGAACGTGTGGTTGCGCTCAACGATGTGACCACACCCGAAGCTCTCACGTACATCGATGAGCGTTTGTCGAAGTTGGGTGTCACCAAGTTGTTGTCACGTGCTGGAGTTCGCGAAGGCGACGTGGTGTGGATCGCACAATTCAGTTTCGAATTCGTGCCGGAAGTGTAAGTCTGTAGGCATGCGCATCGTTGTAAAAGTGGGTTCATCTTCACTCACCGATGATCAGGGCCACATCAAGAAAGAGGCCATCAAGTCTGTCTCATCGCAGCTGGCGCAGGCCCGACGTGAAGGTCACGAGGTGTTGCTCGTCACTTCTGGTGCCGTTGCATCCGGTGTTGCCGGACTTGGTTTGACCGAGCGACCTTCCGACGTCTTGTCGTTGCAGGCGCTGTCTGCGGTGGGTCAGCCCCAACTCATGGCTGCGTACAACGCAGAATTGAAAACACACGGCTTGGTGGCGGCGCAAGTGTTGTTGGTGCCACATGACTTCGTGGATCGACAGCAGTATCTGCATGCACGTGACACCCTCGGTCGTTTGTTGGAATTGGGATGTGTTCCCATCATCAATGAGAACGATGCAATTGCGAACAACGAAATCCGATACGGCGACAATGACCGTCTTGCTGCGTTGTTGGCACACCTTGTGTCGGCCGACATGCTCATCTTGTTGACAGATATCGAAGGTTTGTACACAGCGGATCCACGCAACAATCCCGATGCCACTGTGGTGTCGGTGGTGGCTGCAGATGACCCATTGCTGTCTGTTTCCACGTCCGGAGCTGGCAGCGACAGGGGAAGCGGTGGCATGCAGTCAAAACTTGCGGCTGCGCGAATTGCGTCATGGTCAGGAATCACCGCGGTCATATCTGCGGCCATCAATGATGGCGCCGTGATGTCGGCTGTCAATGGTGAGAACGTTGGTACTCGTTTCCTTCCTCACGACCGTGAGTTGTCTGCACGCAAGTTGTGGATTGCTTTTGCGGCTGAAGTGGAGGGCACCATTGTGGTGGACCAGGGAGCTCAAGAGGCCATTGTCACCCGTGGCACATCGTTGCTGCCTGTTGGTGTGGTGTCAGTGGAAGGTGCTTTCGAGGTGGGCGCAACCGTGGAAGTGCTGAGCACTACCGGAGACCTGGTTGCTCGTGGCATGAGCGCAATGTCATCACAAGAAGTTGCGCATACCAGAGGGAAGCGAACCGCTGAACTTGCCGAACTTGACATGAAAGAGGTCGTGCACCGCGATGATCTCGTGGTGTTGGCAACCGCTTAGAGAGTGGTGTCAACGTCAGTGTTGCGTCGCGGCAGCAGGGACGACAAGTTGTGTATTTCGGGCACGCGAAGTGCGTAGAGCCCGAAGATGTAGATGACCAAACCGGCGGAGATACACAGGAAAAGCTCTGCCATTTGGCTGTAGCCCGACTTCGGCTTCATGATGAGTTGCAGAACGAAAATGCCTGCGCCCATCACTGAACTGCAGAGTGTGCTTCGCCATACCAGCGACATGAGGTTTGCCCAATGAATGGCTCGATAATTCGTGTGGAGTAGCCACAACACCAGAACGGACGAAACCATGTATGCAAGTCCAAAGGCAAGTCCCAGTCCGAACACCCCGTAACGGTCAACGAGTATCAACGCAAAAATGATGTTGAGAGCGTTCTCGAACACGTTGATGTAGAAAGGCAACCGAGTGTTCTCGTGTGCGTAGAAACCGCGCAAGCAGAAGATGTAGAGCGAGAAGCCCGACAAACCAACGGAAAATCCCATCAATGCTCTCGCGGTGTTGGAGGACGCTGCAGAGTTGAAATGACCATGTTCCAGCAGGGCCACGATGATGGGATGGGAGAGAATGACGATGGCAATGCTGGACGGAATGGTGAGAAGACTGATCCAGCGCACACCCGATGTGGTCCATTGTGCAAAACCGTCTTTGTCACCCGCGCGCACACGACGCACCAGTTCAGGGACAAAAGTGGTGGCAATAGAAATCGCCAACAATCCGTGAGGAAGCATGAAGAACGTGAAGGCTTTGCTGTACGCGTCCTGGTTGCCACTTCCCGGTTCGGCGAGGTTCTTGATGATGACCAACGCAATCTGGTTGGTGACCACGTAACCAAATGTCCATGACGAAAGCTTCACCATGGTGCGCACCGCTGGGTGACGGAAATTGGGGCGGAACTTCAGGTGAATGTGTGCACGACGCAAGGCGGGCAACAGCACCAGTCCCATGGCCATGATGCCGCCGGTGGCCGACAAGGTGAACAGCCAGAAGAACGTGTGGTCGTTGAGCACGTCATTGAGGGTTGGAGTGCCATCGCGAGTGAACGGGATGACGAACAGCAACGAAATGGTGACCACATTGGAGAGCACCGGAGCCCATGCGGCTGCAAAGAAATGACGTCGTGAATTCAGGAGTGCAGAACCAATGGCGGTGAGACCGTAGAAGAAGATCTGCACCAAAAAGATGCGAGCCATTGCGGTGCCGGCCTTGCGGAAGAGTTCGGCGTCCACCAATGGGCTCGGGTGAAGAGAAAAAAGTCGAAAGATAAGAGGTGCTGCGACGACGGCAAGCAATGTGGCAACGGCCAACACAATGAGAGATGTAGTGACAACGGCGAAGGTTGCTTCCTCGTCGTCGTCCTCGGCAAATCGCGTGAACAAGGGCACCAAACTGGCGGCCAATAGTCCGCCCACCAACAATTCATAAATGGAGTTGGGCGAGTTGTTCGCACCGTCAAAGGCATCAGCCAGTGCGGTCTGACCGATAATGACACCAAAGACGACCACGCGCAGGAGTCCCGTGAGACGGGACATCGCGGTACCGATGGCCACTATCAAGGTGTCTTTGAACATGCACGAAGGTTAGGTGCTGGGGTGCTGGAACTCTGTGAACGGGCTGCGATTCTGCCCAATGCGCCATTTCTGCGGGTGCGCTACTAGGTTGAGAGGTCTTATGGCTCCTCGTTTCGAATCAGTGCAATCTGTCCGTGACGGCCTCAAAGCTGTCAACTACTTGGCCGACGACGGCATTGCGGGTGTTGCATTCCTCGCAGACCGTCTGGGCAAGCCCATCTTGGTGGAGGGTCCTGCCGGTACTGGTAAGACACAGTTGGCCAAGAGCATCGCCGAGATGACCGGTGCTCGTCTGATTCGTTTGCAGTGCTACGAAGGTCTTGATGAATCGAAGGCCCTGTACGAGTGGAACTACAAGAAGCAGCTTCTCCGCATTCAGGCCGACAAGAATTCCGACTCCTGGTCGGACGTGCACGACGACATTTTTGGTGACGAATTCCTTCTGACCCGCCCATTGCTGGAGGCAATCACTGCCGAAGAGCCAGTGGTGTTGCTCATTGACGAAGTGGACCGCGTGGAAGTGGAAACCGAGGCGCTCTTGCTGGAAATTCTTTCCGAGTACCAGGTGTCCATTCCCGAACTCGGAACCATCACGGCAAAGCAGATTCCGTTGGTATTCCTCACTTCGAACAACACCCGAGAGTTGTCAGAGGCTCTCAAGCGTCGTTGCTTGTTCCTTCATGTGGACTACCCACAAATGGATCGCGAAAAAGAAATCGTGCTCACCAAGGTGGAAGGCATCACAGAGATGCTCGCAGACCAGGTGGCTCGCATCGTTCGCAGCATTCGTCAGCTCGACCTCAAGAAGTCTCCTTCGGTCAGCGAAACACTCGACTGGGCGCGCACCTTGGTTCTTCTCGGCATCAACAACATCGATGCTGAACAGGCAAAGGAAACCCTGCACATCCTCCTGAAGTACCAGTCAGACATCGCGAAGGCAGCCAAAGAGCTGTCGGTCGACTAAACGCAACGGACTGAGCAATGCTCGATCTTCTGTCTGGGTTCATCATTGAACTGAGAAATGCGGGTCTCCCCGTGAGCCTCACGGAGAACCTGGACGCCATGCATGCCATTTCGCATATTCCTCTGGAAGACCGCGAGGCATTCAAATATGCACTCGGTGCAACTCTTGTAAAGAACAACGCTCACTGGCGCTCGTTCGAGACCGTCTTCGAGGTGTACTTCAGCCTTCGTGGCCCTGAATACAAGATCATCGACGGTGAAGCAGGCGAGGGCAGCCTCGACGACTTCATGCAGCAACTGCAGAACATGTCGCAACAAGGTGAAGGTTCCGGCGGTGCGGGCGGAATGGATGCGCTCACTCCGGAAGAGCTCATGAACATTCTCATGAACGCATTGTTGAATGGCGACCAGGCGCTCATGCGCGCTCTCGCAAAGCAGGCCGTGCAACGTTTTGCAGGAATGGAACCGGGCCGTCCGGTGGGTGGCACCTATTACCTGTATCGCACGCTTCGTAATCTTGACCTCGACGGCATGATGGACAAACTCATGGACGCCACGAAGCAACAAGTGGGCGGAGAACTCACAGGCCTTGAAGAGCGTTTGGAGCGGGACGAATACAACCATCGCATCGAGCAGTTCAAGCAAGAGGTGGAAGCAGAAATTCGCCGCAAGTTGGTGGCCGATCGCGGTGCAGAGGCAATGGCAAAGACATTGCGCAAACCGTTGCCTGAAGACGTTGAGTTCATGCACGCCAGTCGTGATGAGATGCAGAACCTCAAGAAGGCGTTGCAGCCACTCACGCGCAAACTGGCCGCCAAGTTGGCGCGCAAGCGTCGTCACGGGCGCAAGGGGCCTCTTGATTTCCGCAACACGGTGCGACACAGCCTTGCCTATGGTGGTGTGCCCGCAGAACCAAAATTCAAGTATCCACGACCTGCAAAACCGGAACTCATCGTGGTGGCAGACATCTCGGGTTCCGTGGCGGCATTTGCTCGATTCACCCTCATGTTGGTGTACGCATTGTCGAATCAGTTCTCAAAAGTGCGCGCCTTCGTGTTCATCGACGGCATCGACGAAGTCACTGATTACTTCAAGAAGACAGAAGATATTTCAGAAGCTATCCATCGCATCAACACCGAAGCCGATGTGATCTGGGTGGATGGGCACTCCGACTACGGCCATGCGTTCGAAGTGTTCTGGGACAAGTTCGGCAAAGAAGTGAATCCGAAGTCCACTGTGATGTTCTTGGGCGATGCGCGCAACAACTACCACGCATCGCAAGCATGGGTCATCAAAGAAGTGAAACAGAAGGCCCGAAAGGTGTTCTGGCTGAACCCTGAACCCCGGTCCTACTGGAACACTGGTGACTCCATTGTCAGTGAGTACGGAACGCACACCGACGGAGTGTTTGAAGTGCGCAACTTGCGCCAACTTGAAGCATTCGTCGAACACTTGGTGTAATCAATCGTGACTCTCACTCGTCTTGTGTTGATACGACACGGGGAATCACGAGCAACCGTTGAACGTTTCTTTGGTGGACCTCGAACGTGCACGGGTCTCACCGAACACGGCCGTCAGCAAGCAGAGGCATTGAAGAACCGATTGGTTGCCGGATACGACATGTCGGCCACCGCGTTGTACAGCAGTGGATTCCCTCGTGCAATGGAGACCGCGCAGATCATTCGTCCGGCGCTGGGCTCGTTGCCCTTGTCCGTGGATGCAGGATGGGGCGAACACGACCCTGGCCCAGAAATTGATGGAATGGCGTATGACGATTTCGTGGCCCGTTACGGGGTGCCCCGTCTCGACGTTGATCCGTCCCATGTGATTTTCCCCGGCGGTGAAACCATCCATGATTTCCATGTGCGTGTGATGGATGCACTCAAGCGCACCGTTCGTGCTCATGAAGGTGGCACTGTCGCCGTTGTGTGCCACGGTGGAGTGATTGACGCGGTGCTGCGCAACACATTGCACATGCATCAGTCGGGAAAATTCGAACTGCACACAACAAACACATCGTTGACGGAGTTGATTCACCTTCAGGGAAGCAAGTGGAGGCTCGTTCGGTACAACGATGCTGCGCATTTGCACGGCCTCACCCCGCCGCACAATTGAGGAACCGTTGATGACGCGTGATCCTGTCGTTGTTGTCGGTGGGGGTACCGCCGGTTGCATGGTCACTTCTTATTTGGCGAACAACACGGACCTGCCAATAGTTCTCGTGGAGCCCGGCAAAGTTTCATCGCATGATGAGAATTCTCGTTTCTTCGATGCATTGGGTGACGTGGATTTGGTCCGTACGGTGAACGGTGTTCTGCAGGCACGCGTTCTCGGGGGCGGCAGTGCAATCAACGGAATGCTGCTCACGGGTGAGGAGCCCACTTTTGCCCGAGGTCTCACTCGCATGGCGCATGAGGACGACATCGGCCTGATGGGTCGATTTCTATTGAGCCACGGAGGTCGATTCAGTCGGCTGTGGTGGAATGGCGCACGGTGGAACCCAGGGCGCGCTGTGCACCATCTGGAGGAGGAGGGACGAATTTCCATTGTTCGCGATGAAGTGGAATCGATCCAGGTGACCAACAATGGGTGCACTGCGGTCACGGCATCTCATATTCGTATCAATGCTTCGACATTGGTGTTGTGTGCTGGCGCATTGGAGACACCGCGAATCTTGCAGCAATCACATCAGTTGATGCACCGAGAAGAAGCAATGGTGCAGAATCATTACTCGGTGAATCTTGTCGCGCGACTGACTGCGCCATCTCGTGCACCGTTCGACACTGCAGTCGTGCGTGAAATGCAATTGCCCACCGGTGAGATGTTCATGGTGAATGCCTACGAACGTGCATCGAACATCGTGCGGGACCATGGCCTCATGACGGTGTCACACATGAATCCTAGAGATGGACGTTGCGACGTTCGCGCCATGGAAAAGGCCAAGGAAATCCTGGAAGAGTTCGCCAATTCATTGCGAATGACGGAAGGAATTGAAGAGGTCGTCGTGAGTGATGAAATCTTGCCGCTGTCGCATGTGACGGCATCATGCGCACACCTCACCGATTCCGATGGACGGGTGCACGGCGTCCCGAGTGTCTGGGTGGCAGATGCCTCCGTGTTGCGACAAGTACCAACTTGCACCCCCGCCGCACCTGTCACAATGGAGGCATTGCGCATCGCGCGCACCATCGCGGGGGAGTTGTCGTGAGTTACACACTGGGTCTTCATGAGTTGGGCACGGGCTGTCATGCCTACCTTCAGCCAGATGGTGGTTGGGGTTGGTCGAACGCCGGTTTGGTGGTGGGTGATGGCGCCTCATTGTTGGTGGACACATTGTTCGACCTGAAGATCACCCAACGCATGCTCGACACCATGGAGCCACTCACCAATGGAGCTCCCATTTCCACGGTGGTCAACACGCATGCAAATGGCGACCACTGTTACGGCAATCAACTGGTGAAGCACACCGAGATTATTGCCAGTGCAGCAACTGCCCATGAGATGAGTGAAGTGCCGCCCGCAATGTTGGCTGCGCTGAACAAAGCACCAGGTGAAGTGGGGGAATTGTTCCGTCACTTCTTTGGTGAGTTCGAGTTCGACGACATTGAATCGGTATTACCCACCACCACGTTCAGTGGTTCCTACAGTGTGTCGGTGGGCGGCACGCAAGTGGATCTGGTGGAAGTGGGTCCAGCCCACACTGCTGGCGACACATTGGTGTTCGTGCCCAGCGCACGCACCGTGTACACCGGCGACATTCTGTTTATTGGTGGAACTCCCATCGTGTGGGCCGGACCTCTCGACAATTGGATCAAGGCGTGTGATCTCATCTGCAATTCAGATGTAGAGCACATCGTTCCTGGCCATGGCCCGCTCACTGACAAGGCGGGCGTTGCCACAATTGGTGAATACTTGTCGTACGTTCAGACCGAAGCCACTGAACGTTTCCATGGCGGAATGGATGCGTGGGATGCTGCGCGTGACATTGCACTGAATGGTTTCTCGCAGTGGGGCGAATTCGGACGTATCGCAGTGAATGTGGACACCGTGTATCGATCGCTCGACGGAACTCACAAGAGTCCCGATGTAGTGGAGCAGTTCAAGCGGATGTTTCAGATGGAACAAGGTCGTCATTAGACGATTCGCGCAATTTGCGTCGAACCACAACTACCCATGCAGTCAATGCGGTGGCGCTGAAAAAGAACCATTGCGCGGCATACGACAAGTGAGGCCCTTCGGAAGGCTCGGGTAGTGCAATATGCGCAGGAAGCTCTTGGTTGGGGTTCGGCGATTCTTTCAACAACTGGATGTACAAAGGAAATGGTGCGTCACCCACATGCTTCATGATGAGTGGAATATCGAAACGCTGGAATTCGGTTGTGTTGGGGTCGGTGGAATCAATGGCTCCGAGAGCGCCACGGGACTGTGTGGGGCGGACATATCCCACAACGCTCAATTCGCCTTCGGGTGGAGCAGGATTCGCAGTTGCAAGTGGCACGAATCCTCGATTCACCAGAATGGTTGCACCAAACGTGGTGTGCAATGGCACTGCCGAGTCATATCCGGCGGCGCCGTTGGTGGATCGATTAATGATGGTGACTGCCTTGTCGAATAGGTATGTCCCAGTCACGCTGACGCGCTGCCATTCTTGAAGTGAAGTTGCATTGGCAGCAGTGAGGGTTACAACCGGCAATTCACTGCGGGTGGCAACGGCTTTGTTCAACGCGCGCTTCTCATCGAGGCGGCGCAATTGCCAGAACCCCAAGTTCACCATGGTGAAAATCAGAAGAGACACTCCGAGATGAACCAGAATCCAGCGGGGTGAAAAAAGCTTGCGCACCATGGGCTACAAACGCTATCGCTACTTGCACATTGAGTACCGTAGGGCCACGGGGGAAACATGGAATACAACGAAGAATCGCTCAATGCCACCTTTTGGAAGAAAGTGTTCGGCGCAGACGTGGAGGCAAGCGCTCCCAGTCGCATTGGCGCAGGCCAAGTGGGCATGAATCTGCGCTATTCGTTGTCCTCCACTGATGCATCCGTGCCAACTTCCATCGTGGTGAAGTTGGCTTCTCCCGACCCCACGAGCCGTGCCACCGGTATCTCTTTGCGCAACTACGAACGTGAGGTGAAGTTCTACAACCAACTGGTGAACACCATTGATGTTCGCTCTCCCAAGTGTTACTTCGCTGATTGGCACGAAGAGGCGGGAGACATCGTCATTGTGCTGGAAGACATGTCGCCGTGCGAACAAGGTGACCAGATTGATGGTTGTGGAGTGGAGCAAGCGCGACTTGCTGTTGACCAATTGGTGAAAATGCAGGGCCCTCGATGGGGTGACCCCACGCTTGCCGATGTTGATTGGTTGCAAACCCGCACCGCAGAAGATGGACCGCGACTATCGGGACTTTTTTCAATGATGAAACCCGGTTTTCTCACCACTTACGAACACATCATTCGCGCGGAACTTGGCAACGAAGGTGTCGAATTCGTCAACGTGGTGGGCGACAAGATTCAAAACTATGTAGACGCAAAAGACGAGCCATTTACGGTGACGCATGGCGACTTCCGCCTCGACAATTTGCTGTTCGCAACCCCAGCAGGTGGCGTTGATTGCGCTGTCGTCGATTGGCAGACACCTGGTCGAGGAAACGGCGTGGGCGACCTTGCCTATTTCATCGGTGCGGGTTTGCTGCCCGATGATCGCAAGACCCACGAATGGGACTTGGTCGATCAGTACATCGCTGGTATCGAGTCGTATGGCCACACCGTTGATCATGATTGGGTGAAGACGCACTATCGACGTGAGGCAATTTCGGGTCTCATCATGGCCGTCATTGCATCGCAGATTGTGGGTCGTACCGAGCGAGGCGACAAGATGTTTGAGGTGATGGCCACCCGTCACATTCGCCAAGGTCTGGAGAACGGGGCCCTTTCCCTGCTGTAGTTCCAGGCATGTGACCGATGTAACGGCTTGATACGGTTCAGGTGTTGCGCGCGGGGGTGTGCAGCCAAGGGGGTACACAAATGTCAGGTTGGAATTACGCCGAATTGTGGAAGGGCATCGCCAAAGCGGACCCATCACGTCCGGCACAGATCTTTGGCGACACGGTGTACACGTGGGGAGAGTTCCACAGTCGCGCCAATGCCCTGAGCGCCGACATGATCGCGTCGGGCATGGGGCACCAGGCGAAGGTGGCGCATTACCTCTACAACGCCCCTCAATATTTGGAGTCCACTCTCGCTTCGTGGCTGGGTGGCTTTGTGCCCGTCAACACCAACTACCGATACGGACCTGAAGAAATTCTGTATCTCTTCGACAACTCTGATGCAGAGGCCGTGGTGTTCCATGCGGTGTTCGCCGATCTCATCGAGCAAGTGCGAGACCGACTGCCCAAAGTCAAGCGCTGGTACATGGTGGCCGATGAGTCCGGTCACGCACTTCCGTCGTGGGCGATTGATTATGAATCAGTTGTTTCGCGGTCGGTTCCCGATGTCACCCCTGTGAAGCCGTACTCCGGTGATGACATGCTCTTCTTGTACACCGGTGGCACCACCGGAATGCCAAAGGGCGTGATGTGGCGCCAAGAAGATCTGTTCATGGTGCTCGGTCGCGGTGGCAATGCACTCACGCAAGTTCCACCCGGGGATTCGGTGGAGGAACTGATTGCGCGCATCAAGCCGGGGGAGAAAGGCCTTGTCACATTGGTGGCATGCCCTCTCATGCACGGCACCGGGGAATTTTCTGCGTTCATTTCATTGGCCATGGGTGGCTGCATTGTCACCATGCCCAACCGCAATTTCGATCCGGCAAAACTTTGGGACACGGTGGAGCAACGCCAAGTGAATTCCATTGTGATTGTTGGTCAAGCGTTTGCTGGCCCCATGTTGGAAGCGCTTGATGCAAATCCTGGAAAGTGGAACACCACCAGCGTGATTCAAATGGGTTCATCCGGAGTGATGTGGAGTCAAGAAAACAAAGATGCATTGTTGAACCACATTCCTCAAATGCTCATCAGCGACAGCTTTGGTTCGTCGGAAGCAGTTGGTATGGGAATGTCGGTGTCGGCAAAGGGTGCCGCGGTGAAGACTGCGCAATTCGCACTCGGTCCGAACTGTGTCGTCTTCACAGAAGATGGCGAGCGAGTGCAACCAGGTTCAGGTGAGCGCGGACTTGTTGCCGTGGGTGGTGCAATTCCCATGGGGTACTACAAAGACGAAGTGAAGTCGGCACAAACGTTCCGCATGTTCGAGGGTCGTCGATGGACTGTTCCGGGTGACTGGGCCGAAGTGAATGCCGATGGCACGTTGCACTTGCTTGGTCGTGGTTCAGTGTGCATCAACACTGGCGGCGAAAAGGTGTTCCCTGAAGAAGTGGAAGAGGTGTTGAAGACGCACGCATCGGTTCGCGATGCCGTGGCCGTGGGCATTCCCGATACGCGTTTCGGAGAGACCATCTGCGCCGTGGTGGAGGCTGAACCCGGTCATGCACCCGCACTTGATGAGCTCTCTGCTCACGTGAAATCTCGTTTGGCTGCGTACAAAGCCCCTCGCAATGTTGTGCTGGTGCCCACCATTGGCCGCGCACCAAATGGCAAGGTGGACTACAAGCGCCTCAAGCAACACGCCATGGACGAACTGGGCGTCAAGTAGACGCTGAAATCTCCCTCGGTTGACCCCCGAATACCGCTAACCTTCTCTCCAAGCATTAGGAGAGATCGAAAGGTCCGGCAACCGGGGTGACAACCGCACGGTGCCTCCTCATCGAAAGATGGGAAATGTGGTTTCGCATCCAGCGAAGCAACAGGGCGGTCTCTCTGAAGCGTCACATACGCATCACGAAGGAGACCATATGGCGCACACACCGCGACACAATGCCAAGCCGTATCCGGTCTCTGGCGGTTGGCATGAAGGCGACCATCCGGGCCAACGGCAGTTCTATACGTTTGCGACCGAGCGCCCGTTCTCTCTGGAAGGTGGAAGCTCTCTCACCAATGTGACCGTTGCGTATGAAACATGGGGCACGCTCAACAGTGATGCCTCCAATGCAATTCTCGTGTGTCATGCATGGACAGGTGACAGTCACGCCGCGGGTTCTGCCGGACCAGGGCACGCGTCGCCCGGTTGGTGGGAAGGCGTCATCGGTCCTGGCCACTCCATCGACACCAACAAATACTTCGTGGTGTGTGCCAATGTGCTGGGCGGTTGCCAAGGGTCAACGGGTCCATCTTCATTGCATCCAATCGACGGCAAGCCGTACGGCCGACGTTTTCCTGTGGTCACTATCCGCGACATGGTGCGCGCTCAGGCCCACCTCGCTGATTCATTGGGTATCGCATCATGGCGAGCGGTAGTGGGCGGGTCCATGGGCGGCATGCAAGCACTGGAATGGGCCATCACCTTCCCTAATCGCGTTCGCTCGTTGGTCGCCATTGCCACCACCATGGAGGCAAGTGCTCAGCAGATTGCTTGGGGCGCCATCGGGCGCAGGGCATTGGTGATGGATCCTGCCTACAACGATGGCAACTACTACGACGCGCCAGAAGACGAAGGTCCATGGACTGGTCTGTCTATCGCACGCATGATTGCCCAAGTCACATTCCGCACGGACACTCAGTTCAACGAAAAGTTCGGTCGCAATTTGCGTGATCAGCATTTCGGACCCGACGGAATCGATTTGTTCTCTCGTTTCGACGTGGAGGGTTACCTCGATCATCACGGCGACAAGTTGGTGCGACGCTTCGATGCCAACAGTTACTTGTACATCGGCAAGGCAATGGACTTGCACGATGTGGGGCGTGGTCGTGGCGGCACAGCGGCCGCCATGTCACGAATCAAGGCACCCACACTGACTGTGGCCATCGATTCAGACATTCTGTATCCGGCGTATCAACAACGCGCCATTCATGAGGCTTTGACCACCAAGGACCCCCGCAACAAGCACGTGGAAATTCGAAGTGTCGAAGGTCATGATGGGTTTCTGCTCGAAATTCTTCCGATCAACCACTGCATCTCGGAATTCTTCGCGTCCACCGAGGGTGTGTAGCGATTTTTTCGTCTCAAATTCCTGCGGGCCCGAGGCGAGCGTGAAAAGATGAATGAATGCAATTGGCCGCACTCCTCGCCACTGACGCCATGGTGAACATCCTCGGGGTTGGCCTCATTGCGCTCGGACTTGTTTTGTTGGTGATCACCATTTCCTTCTGGAAATCGGCTGTGGAAGACAACAGCGTGCTTGCGCCTCTGGAAGTAATGGCCGATCGCCGATTTGCTCGTGCCAACGATTCGCGACGCTTGGCCATGTTGAACAAAGTGCGCCCAGAAGGAGCCGAGCCAGTCACTCAATTGGCCTCTCCACCAGTGCTCTTGCGTGAACCAGTTTCAGAACCTGCAAAACCCTTTCGCGACCCGTTTCCACATGACGATGACGCGGTTGATGTTGTTCCTTCCACCATTGATCCGCTTCTCGGCGGCAGATAAGAAGAGGCATTATGGCTGCATTTGATCCCAATGAAATGATCGCTCGCTTCAAGGACCGCGCAGCGGCCGTGCGAAAGCGTCCGTTGCCGCCGGTCGCTGGCGAAGAACGTCAACTCTTCATCGCGAATGCCGAAACAGATTTTCGTGATTTCGCCATCATCGGCGATGCAACGGCCACCATCGAAGACGGTGTGCTCACGTTGCGCATCGATCTGAATCCACCTCAGAAGTGAGTTCCTCGCTCGCGACACTCCGTACATCGTTACGGCAACGCGAAGACATTCACATCATTGCTGCGCTCACGGCTGTCACAGCGTGGGGTGTAGGTCCCATTTTCAACAAGTCAATGACGGTGTCGTCATCCACCATTGTCTTCTACCGAATGGCGTTTGGCGTGCCCATCATGTTCCTGATGGCCATTCTCAACGGTGGGCGAATAACGCGTGAGTTGATTCAAAAGACCGCACTTCCCGGAGTTTTGTTCGGACTCTCCATGATCACCGGATTTGCCTCCATCAAATTGACATCCATTGCAAATGCAACCTTGGTGACAACCTTGCAGCCAGTACTGATTCTCTTTGTGGCGCCCAAGATGTTTGGCGAACGATTGACGGGGCAGAAGATCCTGTACTCATTCACTGCAATGTGTGGAGTGCTCATCGTCGTGCTCGCCGCTGCGAGCACGAGCGGTGCGCACCTGAGTGGTGACCTATTGGCGGTCGCCAACGTGGTGATTTGGACGGCATATTTCGTGTTGGCAAAAGTGCGCCGACTAGACGGTGTGCACTCGTGGGCTTTCCTCGCCGTTGTGTTCATGTGGGCGGCCGTGGTGGCCATGCCCTTCGGCGCAATCACCAGTCATGACCTCGGTGCGATGACAGCCAAAGATTGGTGGTTCATTGCATTCATGGCCATTGGGCCAGGTGTTGTGGGTCATGGTTTGATGACGTGGTCGCAAAGCCACATTGATGTGTCGTTGGCGTCACTGCTCGGATTGCTCAGTCCCGTGGTGAGTGCACTCTTGGCATGGATCATTCTTCATCAAACTCTCGCTCCGCTGCAGTTGCTCGGCGGGGTGGTGGTGTTGTGCTCCATTGGTCTGCTCTTACGGGTGCAGAACACGTAGTGCTAGAAATGGAGTAGCGGAAGGATTGCCATGAGTTCAGCACCAGTCACATCAATTCCCACCATCGATGTTTCATCGCTAGCCACCGGGCTGAGTTACGACACACCCGAAGCAAAGGCCGTGGGCAAGCTCATCGACGGCACATGCCGCAACATCGGTTTCCTTCTAGTGAAGGGTCATGGCGTTCGCCCCGAAACGAAAGCCAACTTCCTGGCAAAGATGAAATAGTTCTTCGACGAACCTGCCGAGAAGAAGAATCAGATTGCCATCGGAAAGAGTGCTCATCACCGTGGCTATGTAGCCATGGGAATGGAGAACCTCGAGGGTGCCCTTGCCAACACCGAACTCGGCAAGACATATGGTGCCGGCGACGTGAAGGAGTCCATCGACTCTGGCACCGAAGACGGCCCCGACCATCCTGAAGTCAGGGCCGGCACTCCGCTACACGGGCCCAATCAATTGCCCGATTGGATTCCCGGATTTCGCGAGGCATGGCAGCAGTACTTCGACGAATGTTACGAATCAGTGCTGCGCATTCAGCGCGGTCTCGGCATTGCGCTTGGTGTTGGCGCCAGCTTTTTCGAAGACCAGCCTGGTTATCCGTTGTTGAACCTGCGCATGTTGCACTACCCACCCGAGAGTCGCGTGAACACCGAAGACGGCCGCATTGGCTGTGGCGCCCACACCGACTACGGCACCATCACCGTTCTTGCCGACGATGGCGTGGGCGGATTGCAGGTGAAGCCTCGCGAGGGTGACTGGATCGATATCAGCATTCCCGATGATCACCTGGTGGTGAACCTTGCAGACCTGTTGGCTATTTGGACCAACGACCGCTACGTGTCGAATCCGCACCGCGTGATGAACCCGCCCAACACGCACCGCTATTCCATTCCGCTCTTCGTGACGCCGCCGTACAACCTGAAAGTGGAAGCCATCCCCACATGTCTCGAGCCAGGGGAGAAGCCGAAGTACCCGCCCATGATTTCAGGCGAATACCTGCAGAGTCGCTTCAACGGCACGCACACCTATCGCAACGAACTCATGGAAGGCGAGGGCTAAACCCCTCCAATTCCGCCTCCACGTGCCTTTGTGCCCGTGGTTGATGGGCCTTTTGGTCGCTATATTGGAACCCACACATGCGGATGTGGCTCAGTTGGTAGAGCATCACCTTGCCAAGGTGAGGGTCGCGAGTTCGAATCTCGTCATCCGCTCCAAGAAAACCGCCCTTCGGGGCGGTTTTTGTTTTTCCAGGTGATTAGTGCGCGGCGGGTTGAAACAACTCCACCAAATTCCCTGATGGATCGATGGCCAACACCTGAGCGCCGCCAGGGCCGCGAACGATCTGGTTGCGGAACGGGACGCCTGCGGCAGAGAGGCGAGCAACTTCGGCCTCAATGTCGTCAACGATGAGGTGGATGCGATTCCAGCCGCCTGGTGTTGGCACTTCACCATCATTCATGGGTTGACCAGCAGAGCTAGCGGGGCCCGACAACAAGAGGCGCAGATTGCCACGTGACGCCTCGGCGAACGGTGGGGCGGCAATGCCCACGGTGAAGCCGAAATGGTTCACGTAGAAATCGGTGCACTGCTTCACATCGGACACCAGATAGCGAACGCTGACCATTTCGTTGTTGTTCATGGGTTCATCTTGATTCCTGGCGTTTGCCCAGTCAACC
>JALQYL010000130.1:0-1569 GCA_023254135.1 Ilumatobacteraceae bacterium
TGCCGGCCAGATCATCGTGGTCGACGTGGAAGACGATCCAGAACATCCAGGCAAGAAGCACTTCGTGTTCCGCGCAGTAGAAGGTCTCGTTGCACCAAGCGAGCCACCATTTGCTGGTGACACCAATATCACCGAGTGATTCGTTCTTCTCTCGTTCGTATCGCTGCGGTTGCTGTTGCAATTGTTGCGCTCAGCGCATGTCGAGTTGATTCCACCATCTCACTGAAAGTGAACCCCAATGGTTCCGGATCAGTCACCGTGGTCGTCACCGCCGACAAAGAGATAGTTGCCAAAACTGAATCATTGGAATCCGATCTGCGCACCAGTGATCTCACTGCGGCTGGTTGGAAGGTGGGCAAATTGCGCACCACCACAACAGGTGGTCGCAGCCTTACCCTCGTGCATTCATTTCGAACACCTGCTGAAGCAACGAGAATCCTTTCCACCATCAATAACTCCCGTGGTCCGTTGAAGAACGTGGTGTTGGCCCGAAGCGGCAAAGAAACCAAGAGCACCTTCACCGTGAACGGAAAGTTGGAAGTAAACGGCGGACTTGCCGCGTTCGCCGACGACGCCGCCATCAAGTTGCTGGGTGACTCCCCCTATGCGGGAGAACTCAACGCATCAGGTCTTGATCTGGGCAAGGCCGTAGGTATCACCTTCACCGTGGAATTACCCGGGAAGTTGAATTCCACCACCGGCGTTCAACAGACAAACACGGTGAAATGGCAAGTTCCCATGGATGGCAGTTCCACCGACATTGCCACTAGTTCCACCAACGTTGCCATTGGTTCCAGCGTGGCACGGGTTGGTCGCGTGGTGATACTTGCGCTGTTGGCTCTGTGGATTGCCGCCACCTTGATTCTTCTGCTCTTGGTCATGGGCTCACGGAATCGACGTCATCGTTAGATTCATACCGAATTAGGTTCGGCGAGGCTTGCAAAAGATGAACCACAAGTAACCTTTTCTTGTGACCAAACAAGACACCCGCATTGTGAAAGTGGCTGGCCGTAACCGCCGCCCGTGGGCGTTGGCCTCGAAGGATCGCCTCATCGAGGCAGCCATCAAAGAGATTGCATCAGTGGGTTTTGAACGTGCGCGACTGTCCGAAATTGCCAAGCGCGCCGACATGACTCCGGGTTCGGTGTACACCTGGTTCGAAAACAAGGAAGATTTGTTCAGTGTTGCACTGGAAGATGCACTCACATCTCAAATCGTCAACAACGATTCAGCCCACCTTGACACGGAACTCACCGAGCACTGGTTTGTCATGCAGTTGGCCGCACTTGTGCCACGCAACATCAAAGACGTTGGTGCCACCGACGCACAAAAACTTCTCATCGAGTCGTACTACGCAAGTTGGCGTGACCCCAAGGCTCGCAAGCACCTCATGAAGGGCATCAAGCGTCATATTGAGATGTTCACCAATGTCATCAAGAACGGACAAGCGCACGGCAAAGTTGCCCAAGACATCGACCCCGAAGCTTTGGCATTGATCTTGGCTTCCATTCCGTTGGGAATGTCACTCATCAACCTTGCAGGTGGACCTCGTGTCAAAGATGAATCGTG
>JALQYL010000130.1:1579-3515 GCA_023254135.1 Ilumatobacteraceae bacterium
TTGATCTTGGCTTCCATTCCGTTGGGAATGTCACTCATCAACCTTGCAGGTGGACCTCGTGTCAAAGATGAATCGTGGAAGAACATCCTCGTTCATTTTTTCACCGGCATCAAATAGCAATCAATAACAACCCATCTGTGGGTCGCAGCCATTTCCGATGTAAGTGCCTGTCGCACTAAATCCGGATGGAACAGATGTGACGTCGTATTTGATGGTGTAGTTCCCATATTGGTAGCCCCAACCATTGGGCATATTGAACACGTATTCGTCACCCGCGAAACGGTGCAACTTTCCGGTCCAGCCTCTCGTGCTTCCATCGGAACACTCAAAACCCTGAACTCCATAACCGTTCACAACGAACGTGCACGAAAGCGCTGTTACTTGTGGCGCTTGGGTGGTAGTTGTTGTTGTCGAACTGGTGCTGTTGGTGGAACCATTTCCGCCGCTCACCGGGCCAGTCGGTGCGGCGGTGGTGGCACTTCCCCCCGTCTGTGAAATGGTGGTGGCCGTGTTGTTGTTCGCAACAGTGGCTCCAGTTTGAAGAACTGTGGTTGCCGTTGACTTCACTGTTGTTGACGTTGTGGTCGTTGTAGTCACCACCGGCGGCACAGAAATGGGCACGGTGGTACTGGACGAGGTGAGCACATCTGCTGCGTACACAGGATTGGAGAGATCTCGTTCAGTAACGGGCGTGAGACCTGGCTTCACAGGGTCAGGCACCAACTCCGGAATCACCACTGGTGTCAGAGTGACCAGTGTGGTCACCTTTTGTACATCTGGCGCAGAATCGGCAGTGTCGGTCACCACCACCTGTGGTGACGCTCGCGTGACTTCAATGGCTGCATTTGCACCACCCACGTCAATGGACATGGCGTTTTCTTGAATGGAAACGGTTGCCCCGTTCGACAAAATCTGGGCGATCACATTGTCCACGGCAACGGTGACTTGTGCGGTGGCATCAGCAATTTCCAACGATGACTGCGTGAACACAATCGGCTTACGTTGCTTGGACCCCTTCGTCACAATTTTCACCACGGAGTTACCATTCGACACGTACGCCGCCGCGGTATCGGGAAGATTGAGTTCGAAGTCTGTGGTGTCTGCCGACAGCACGAACTCGGGCAAGCGAATCACGGTATTGCACGAGGCAGACCGTATGGCTCGCGACGAGACACCATCCACTTTCTGGGCATTGCTGGGCGAATATGTTCCCTTCTTCGTCTTCACCGACCAATTGGATGTGGTGGAACGAATGAAGAGCACCGACTTGGTGACTTTTGTGCCATCACCACAGAACGGACAGGTACCCGCGGTGCGTGCATCGATGGGCGTGATATCCATCTGACCATCTCCACCTGTCCACGCACATTCATCTTTCTGTGGGTCTTGCCCAGAGAAAGAGAAGAACCATGTCTTTGCCTTCAGGTCGATCACAACGTATCGGTCCATGCCGGGCCAATTGGAGTCGTACACCTTGATGACGGCGAGGTTCTTGTTCGGGAATTGAATGGCATATGGCAGAACGGCGTGCCCGCCCTCATTCGTATAGAGACCCAATGTGTAGTTTGATTTGCCATCTTTCAGCGACACAGACAGTTCATTCACTATTTCAGTGAGTGATTTCTTGGCCCACTTATTTGTGGCGTCTTGCACTTCTGGTAAGAACTGCGTGGCAAACGCACGCATGATGCCGTGCGTTACTTCCCCTTCATTTATTAACTCAACAGTTGAAGGTGAAGCCTTCTCGTTGAATCTTTCCGAAGCTTGCACGGCGAGACCTTCGCAGTGACCAGAAACTCGCGCATCATTCACCATCTGTGCCCATTCACTTGCCTGGGCAGTGGGCGCGCAAGGGGTTTGATTCTTGTCCGCACAAGCAGACGCTCCAAACATGGTGACTAGATCGTTGGTGTTAAAAACTTCGCTGGTCGCTGAT
>JALQYL010000131.1 GCA_023254135.1 Ilumatobacteraceae bacterium
TATCCAATTATTTCAGGACTTACCCCCATGGGGCCATCTGGGTGGCGTTCTAACCTTGCTTTGCAAGAACAACACCCAGATGGAGCCCCACGATGAGCGTTCAATTCAAGATCAACGGCAAGCCGGTCACGGCCCAGGCCGAGACCGACACCCCTTTGCTGTGGGTGATCCGTGACGAGCTGGGCCTGACCGGCACCAAGTTCGGTTGCGGCGCTGCCCTGTGCGGCGCCTGCACCGTGCACGTCAATGGTCAGCCTCCTGAAAGTGCTTGCATAACGTAGATTTCGGAATTCTCTTTCACGGGGTCGCTGAGAGTGCGACGGTCGGTGATGAGTTCACCATCCAAGAAGATGGTCATGTGTTTGCGCACGGCGCCACGCTCATTCACTACGTAACCACGCAGGCGTGGGATTTCATTGAAGATGTGATCGAGCACTTCTTTCACCGTGGTGCCGGGTGCGTTGGTCGGCGGGCAGGGCACGTGCCGCTGCAAATTCTTTGTGAAGACCACGTGAGCCACTAGGCAATTGTAGGGGGAACATACAATGAGTGATGTGAGTGGCTTGACCGTAAGACAGCAACTGCTGGAAGCAGCCATTGTCGTTGTCGACGAGCACGGTGAAGCGGCGCTTCGAGTGCGTGATTTGTTGGAGACTGTTGGTGTCACGGCGCCCACGCTGTACCACCACTTCGGCACGCGTCAAGACCTCGTCGACGAAGTGCAAGCAGAGCGGTTCAATCGCACGATGAGAACGGACTTCCCAGTGTTTATCGATGCAGTGAAGGCAAGCAAGTCTCGAGAAGATTTGCTTGCGGCTATACGTGTCGCGTTCACATTGCGTGATGATCCATCGCGCCTGCTCATACGTTTTCAGCGGCTGAATGCATTCGGCTCGGCATACGCCCGCCCCGCACTTGCGAGACGAATAATGGATATGCATGAGTACTGGGCTCGAGAAGTCGCCGCAGCCTTGCGACCATTCCAAGAGTCGGGAATCATTCGTCGAGATGTCAATTTGGAGATGCTGGTGGCCTGGTACAACGGAGCCACAGTGGGCAAATTGTTGGTGGAAATAGGACCTTCCACACTTGATGTGGCGCAATGGAACATCATCATGTCTGACGCATTGGAGCACATGCTTTTCGGGACGTAGTTATATAAAAGTGTTATAGAGACCTGTATTCTTGTCGGAATATGAAGGTACGTGCGCTTCGTCGATCCACCAACAAGCCGGCCGTTTTCACTGCTGTATGCCTTGTATTCCTCTTCTCGAGTTTGGGCGTGTTCACACAGTCACCATTCGTCGCTCGAGCTGCTTGTGCGCCCTCGGTGTACGCCGGGCCGCCGGGTATCAACGCCTTTGATGCAACCACGTATGGAACTATTGACCTCAACGGAGCCTCAGCTGGCACCAACGTATCAATCGGTGGGTCGTATCCGTATGACATGGTGTCGTCGCCAGATGGAACGAAGTTGGTGGTGGCCGCAGGTTCGAATGTATATGTCATGAATACCGCGACGAATGTCATGACCACTCTTGCAGCAGGTGGTGCAACGTGGGGCGTAGCCATCAACTCCACCAGCACGCGTGCATATGTCACTGAGCAGGGCAACAATCAACTTGAAGTTGTCGACCTCTCTACCTCTCCGCCGTCGCTACTGACGCCGATCTCTCTGGCAAACACCAACATTGGTGCAAACGGCGCGTACCCCTCAGCGGTTGCGATTAGCCCCGACGATTCGGAAGTGTGGGTGCGATTCAACTATGTGAGTGGAATTGGCATCGTCGATACCGCAACTGGCACTCTGCTTGATGCAAACGCAGGTACGGCGGGCACACAGTTGTTTTTCAATGGTGGTGCGAATGTGGCGGTGCAGTGGGGGCAAGGAATTACATTCAGCCCAGACGGCACGCGTGTCATTGCAACAAACTTGTTCGAGAACTCGTTCTCGTACATCAATGCGACAACGCGGACAATGATCGACCTCGATCCGACGTCATCTGCATTGAACAAATCGACGGGTACCAATCCACGACGCGTGATGTTCTCACCGGACGGATTGAGAGTTTTCATGCTAATCACCGGTACGCCGAACGTTGTGCGCGCGTACACAACGGATTTTTCTTCGTATAACGACACCGCCGGATTGAGTTACCCCCTGGACCTTGCGTTCCTTCCATCGGGGCGCTTTGCAATAGTTGATTTCACAGGGAACGCAGTGGCGTTCTTCAGTACTGCAGCTGCTGGCGGATCTGCTTGGGGTGGAGCGTTCACTCGGGAAGACACCGATGCGGTCACCGCAGGTACGCAAAACATCCCGCTCACTGGCGCATATTCCATTGAATACGGGTGCGCGTCATCAATTGGAGGTGCAACAACCACGACAACCGCGGCACCGACAACTACTACGACGACGACAACCACGACGACGACAACCACAACGACGACAACCACAACGACGACAACTACGACTACTGTGGCACCAGCGACAACAGCTGCACCTGCGACGACTGCGGCTCCGTCAACAACGGCTGCACCTGCAACGACTGTTGCGCCAGCAACCACGGCTGCCCCGAACACCATTGCGTCAACGACGTCGACCATGCCCACAGCATCGACCGTGCCATTCTCATCCACGACGTCAACCACCACCACGATTGCGGCGCATTCGGCGTCTTCGTCGTCATCAACCTCGTCGACAACAACATCGACGACGCCAAAACAAATTGAAGTGACTACAACTACAACACCCACATCTACAACGACAATGACTCAGGCGGCGTCGAACGCTGACTCGGTCGCTGCCGTTGAGAATTTTATGGGTGTATCGAAGGATGAAGTGTCAGATCTGGCGCGCGCTGCCGACAATGAACGCGGCGCCGCAATCTTCGTGAATGGCCATGCTGTAAAGGTGGACGTGAAAACGACTGCTTCCTCAATGTCTCTCAGTTACATGAATGCAACTTTGGAAGTGCAATGCTTCAGCAAGAGTGGCGCGAAGATTCCACTGAATGGCGAATCAAGGTTCGTGGTGCGTCGAGGAGATGTGGTGAGGGTGTCAATTACCGGGTTTAAACCCGGAACAGATGTCCATGTTGCCGTCTTTTCGAACCCGACAGCTTTGGGCACCATCACCTCTGATGCCGCTGGTGCAGGACGTCAACAGTGGAGCATTCCCGAATCGATCGCACCAGGAACACACACGTTGGTGGCCTCGGGAGATCTGCCAGCAGTGGACAACACCGTGTTTGGTTTGCGAGTAATCATCGACAAGAAATCGCTTGTCGACAGGCTCTCTTCCAGCAATACGGTGCGGGTCATGTTGTTGGTTGCAGTGTTGGCAGGATTGTTCATTCCCGCCACTCGTCGCCGCCGCAAGGGCAGTGCTTCGACTGCCGGCTAATCGAGACGGGGCCCACTTTGAATATGTTGATGTCCCAATATGAGGATGGCCCTCGTGAGTTACGCACATTGATTCAGCGGTCAGCGAGTTAGACGTTTGCGGCAGCGGT
>JALQYL010000132.1 GCA_023254135.1 Ilumatobacteraceae bacterium
CGATTAGTTCACGCGAAGTGAGGCGCGGGGGCCGTCGGGGCCGTCCACTTCTTTCATTCGTTCGTCCACGTCGTCGAATTCAATCTTCAATGCGCGGCTCATCACGGCGTGCATTTCGTACATGCTGATGATGTAGGTGAACTCGAGGATCTCCTCGTCGCTGAGGTGCTTCTTCAGTTCGGCGAACACACCGTCGGCTACTCGCCCACCGTCGTATACCAATGCGTCGGTGTATGCGAGAACGGCACGCTCCGCAGGCTCGAAACACGTGGCCACTTCCCAATGTGGAATGGCTTCAATCTTTTCTTCCGGAATGTTGGCGCTGCGACAACTCTTGCAATGTTGCGAATACACGAAGAGACTCTGTCGTGCCCACCCGCAACGTGTCATACCTAGTTCGCGCAGTTGCGCGTTGAGTTTGCGGTCGGGGCTTTGGTACAAACTAAAGCCGCGCACCGAGTGTTCGAACACCTCGGGCACCAATGCAAATACTGTCCACCAGTCACCGGGCGTGCCGGTTGCAGTGCCTCGTTCCACCACTGGGTCGCGATCACCGAAGAGCAGGTTGTACATCTTCAACACGAGTCCACTTGCCTGTGAACGTGGAACTTCCCTCAATCGCGCCATGGCGATGCCCCCTCTTCAGTCCGAAAAAGTTCGGTTACTGACCGACAAGCATGGCACGAATTCCGAGACCCATGAAGAAGAGGCCTCCGAATCCGTACAGCAGGTACACGCGACTCTTGAGCTGGTGGCGGTACGAGTAGACGATGGCAATGGCCATGATGGCCACAAAGCCATAGAACGCGTGGAACTGCTTGAACACATGTCCCTTGTTCACCAGGGCCACACCCAGGGCCACCTGAATGAAGATGGAGAATTCAGCGGCGCCCGTGAACCACCAGAGGGCGCGAGTGCGCAACGGTGTGATCTTGTGTGCTGCCAGGGCCCAGAGGCCGGCCAGTGCATTGCTGAGAATTGCTACCCAGGCCCACGACTTGTGGATGTCGACAAGTAAGAGACTGAGCACGAAACGAATCTACTAGCCGTGGGGCTGGGCCACCTAGCGAATGAGGGTGTTGAGGTCTTCCCCACCCACTTCCACCAGGGTGAGGCCACCATTTCCGTCGGTATCAAACACGCTGACGGAACAGTTGGCGAGGTGATGGATGAGCACGCGGTCATCGTTGGTGGCGGCACCAATGACCGCATTGATGGCGATGAAGTGACTGAAGATCACGGTGTCGGTGGTGAGTGCTGCGACAGTTTTGGCGATGTTGGCGTGGTACTCGGCGTAGTGCGCACCGCTCTTGTCTGCAACGGCGCTCCATGTGGTGGCCATGGCATCGCGCAACCATTCCACGCGGTTCTCCAATGTGTATCCCTCAGGCGACGGAATCTCGCCCACCATGGGCTCGATGGTGACGCTTTGTTTCCACGCGGTGGCCAACGGGAACGCTGTTTGTTGGCATCGCAACAACGGACTGCTCATCACCGGCAACGGGCCCTTCGATGACAGATGTGATGCAACGGCGAGAGCTTGACTTCTACCCAGTTCGTCGAGACCCGGATCGGGGTCTGCGTTCCAACCAGCAGCGGCACGACCATGGCGCACCATGTAGATGCGGCTCATTCGAAGATCCAGCCCTCGCGCATGGGAGCCGGGTTGCCAGGTTCGATGAACCATTCGTGACCGAATGCTTCGATGAATCGCTCGTCAGGCATTTGCATGAAGAAGCTGGTGTCGGTGAGTTGGCTGGCGTGACACTTCATGGCATCGCGTTTCTTGGTGGCAAATTCACGCACATCAACTTTGATGTTGATCTCCGACTCCAACGAACCCATGGGATTGCCGTCGTCTGCGGGACCATCGGGATCGAAGCCGTCGTCAGGTCCCATCATTCCGGCGGCGCGCGCGGCTTCCATTCCGCGACGCATCTGGTCACGGTTCATGGTGCCTTCAAGAACTCTCACCGATGGAAACAACTCGGCGGCGCGATGTCCCACCTTGTGCACCATGATGTGGTCGGGGTGACCGTATCCACCGTGCCAGTCGTACGTGGTGAGCACGTCGGCGTTCTCTTCCTTGAGGATTGCCGCCAGTTTGTGTGCTGCTTCATCGAGCGATGCATTGCAGAATGCACCAGGTGCGGTGTTTTGTTCCCACCCAGTCATTCCGCTGTCGCAATAGCCCAACCATTCCACGCGGTGGATGCCCAACGTTGCGGCCGATGCGAGAGTTTCTTCACGTCGACGCACCACCAGTTGTTCGACGGTGGTGACACCCTCGGTGAGTTCACCGTGGTCGCCGTTGGTGGCAACGACGAGAACGACGCGATGTCCTTCTGCTGATGCTCGGGCGATGGTGCCACCGGTGCCGATGCATTCGTCATCGGGGTGGGCATGAAAGCAAACGAGAGTGGCCACCCGCTATGCCTGCTTCGCGGCGCCACTGGCGATGAGCGCATCAACGTTCTTCACGCCCCATGCGGTGAGCACTTCTTTGGTGTGCTGACCAGCGTGTGCAGGAACCTGGGTGACCTCGGGAACCGTGCGGGAGAAACGAGGTGCGGGTGCTGGCTGTGTCTTGCCGGCGAACTCGATGAATGTCTTGCGCTCCACGTTGTGGCGGTGAGCAGCAGCCTCGCTCATGGTGAGCACAGGTGCGAAACACACATCCGTTGCTTCCATGATTTCGCACCACTCGGCCTGAGTCTTCTGCTTCATCACATCTTGCAAGCGTGCCTTGAGGTGTGGCCACTGTGAAGTGTCCATTTGCTTGGCGAATTCCGCATCGCCCTCCAAGCCGGTGAGCTTCAGAAGTTCTGCATAGAACTGAGGCTCGATGGAACCAAGTGACACCCACTTGCCGTCCTTGCACTCGAACGTGTCGTAGAAGTGTGCGCCGGTGTCAAGAAGGTTGGTACCAGGCGCATTTTCGTTGAAGATGCCCGAGGACTTCATGGACCAGAACATGGTCATGAGCACTGCGGTGCCATCCACCATGGCGGTGTCACACACCTGACCCTTGCCGCTCTTCACTGCTTCGAGAATGCCGCACACCATGCCGTAGGCAAGGAACATGCCACCGCCACCGAAGTCACCCACCATGTTGAGTGGTGGTGTTGGCTGGCCACCTGCGCGAGCGAAGTGTGCGAGAGAACCTGCGAGTGCGATGTAGTTGATGTCGTGGCCTGCAGCATTTGCGTACATGCCCTCTTGACCCCAACCGGTCATGCGACCGAACACCAACTTGGGGTTGCGTGCCAAACACACATCGGGACCGACACCGAGGCGCTCCATGACGCCGGGGCGGAAACCTTCAATGAGGCCGTCTGCGTTTTCCACCAACTGCAGCAATGCCTCAACGCCCTCGGGGCTCTTGAGATCAAGTGCGATGTTCTTGCGACCGCGCAATGAGATATCGCCAGCAGGAGTATCGGGTGCTGGGCCACGCACTGCTTGCGCACGATCAACACGGATGACTTCTGCACCCATGTCTGACAACAACAT
>JALQYL010000133.1 GCA_023254135.1 Ilumatobacteraceae bacterium
AAGCCGAGCAACTTCACCACTCGCCCCGCAATGGAATCACTGCTTGCGGAGATGCCGACGAACTTTCCGTCCTTGCACTTGTAGGCGCCACGAGGAACTGTGTATGGAATTCCAGAACCCATGCGCTCTTGCAGTTCACCACGTGTCTTCCAGACACTGATGAGCGGACCCATGATTTGGAAGATGCTCTCCAGAAGAGACACATCGACTACTTGGCCCTCGCCACTGCGCAGTGCAACCATGGTGGCGAAAGCGCCAACAAGACCCGTCACTTCATCCGTGAGTGCGATGGACGGCAACATGGGGTCGCCTCCTGGCTGCCCACTGATTGCTGCAATACCACCCATTGACTCGGCGATTGACGCAAAGCCTGGTCGCGATGCATACGGGCCAGTTTGACCAAAGCCGGTCACTCGCGTGATCACCAGTTTCGGATTGCGCGCATGCAGTACTTCTGGTGCGAAACCGAGACGTTCAAGAATTCCGGGGCGCAGATTTTCCACAAGAACATCAGCGCCATCTATGAGACGAAGGAATACTTCGCGGTCATCATTGTCTTTGAGGTCGAGAGCGATGGTGCGCTTGTTGCGATTGACGAATCTCCACCACAGGCCTTCGCCATCGGCAGGGTCTCGCCACGCCATGTTGCGCAAACTGTCGCCGCCATCGGGACGTTCAATCTTGATGACATCAGCACCGAAGTCGCCGAGGTAACGCGCGCAGTTCGGACCAGCAAGAACAGTTGACAGGTCAATGACGCGGAGTCCCGCCAGAGCCTGTTCTGAGGTCATTGACCTGGACGGCTACGACGTGAAATGTGATTGCTTGCCCACCAACGGCCGCTGAAACGCCACGACACATTGGTACGACCTTCGTTAGTGGCAGGCGCGACTGGTTGTGGCCACATGAGAGTGACCGCAGCGGTGATTGCTGCGGCTTCTTCCTCGGTGGGAACAGGGGTGATTGCCGAAACGTTCATGATTGCTGCACCACTGTCCTTGCAATTTTGTCGTGAAGAGTTTGACGCTGTGGATCACGAAGCATCCAGAGAATATCGAGGAGTGCAATCACGATGAAGCCAGGGTTGATGGCAACAGGCAATGCGAATGCGGTGGCGGCAAATGTTCGAACGAAGGCTCGTGACATACCGATGTACGCACCCGTTTCTTGATCAACAACGAGCGCACCAACCTTCACGCGCAACGGTGAACCACCGCGTGTGCCAATCCAATGCGATTGCAAGGCCATTCCGGCAAGCGAAATAACTCCGGTAACTGCGGCGCCAGCAACACCGTCTTCGGAGATAAGCCCGCCAATGATGGACAACGGCAATACGAGAATGAGTGAATTCAGTCCGTCGCAAATATGCGCAAGGACGCGCATGAAGAAGCCCGCATATTTCGTTGGGTCTCCATTGGCGATTTCTGGTGCAGGCCAGTTGGCTGATTCAGACATGTGTTCCTTAGAGAGGCATGTTGCCGTGCTTGCGGCGTGGCAACTCTTCGCGCTTGGTTTGCAACATACGAAGGCCAGCAATGACCTTCACGCGAGTATCCGCTGGGTCAATGACGTCGTCCACGTAACCACGCTCGGCAGCGGAGTACGGGTTGGCGTACTTCTCGGTGTAGTCAGCAACAAGTTCTGCACGACGAGCAACGGGATCTGCTGCTTGCTGCAATTCGCGCTTGTACACAATTTCAACGGCGCCTTGTGGTCCCATCACTGCAAGTTCTGCGGTGGGCCATGCGTATGCAAGGTCTGCGCCAATCGACTTGGAGTTCATCACCACGTATGCACCGCCGTAGGCCTTGCGGGTAATGATCTGAATGCGAGGAACCGTTGCTTCGCAGAATGCGTACAACAACTTTGCACCGTGACGAATGATGCCTTCGTGTTCTTGGTTGACGCCAGGAAGGAATCCGGGCACGTCAACGAATGTGAGCAACGGAATGTTGAATGCATCGCACGTACGCACGAAACGTGCTGCTTTTTCAGATGATTCAATGTCAAGAACACCAGCGAATGCCATTGGCTGGTTGCCCACAACACCGACGGTCATGCCGTCGACGCGAGAGAAACCACACACGATGCTCTTTGCCCAGTGCGGGAAGTATTCGAAGAACTCGCCGTCGTCGACAACTTCTTTGATGACCTTCTTCATGTCATATGGCTGGTTCGGAGACTCGGGGAGAATGTCACGCAATGACTCGCACAAACGTGCTGGGTCATCACTGCTGTCAACCGAAGGTGCTTCCTCCAAGTTGTTTTGTGGAAGGAAAGAAAGAAGGAAGCGAACATCATCGAGGCATGACTGCTCGTCAGGAGATACGAATGTTGCTACACCACTCTTTGATGCGTGACTCATTGCGCCACCCAATTCTTCAAGTGTGACGTCTTCGCCTGTCACTGTCTTCACAACGTCGGGACCGGTGATGAACATGTGGCTGGATTCGCGCACCATGAAGATGAAGTCGGTCATTGCCGGCGAGTACACGGCACCACCTGCGCACGGTCCGAGAATCACGGAGATTTGGGGAATCACGCCCGATGCCTGCACGTTGCGGTGGAAGATGCCACCGTACGAAGCGAGCGACACCACACCTTCTTGAATACGTGCGCCTGCACCGTCGTTCAATCCGACAACTGGTGCGCCCACCTTGAGAGCCAAGTCCATGAGCTTGTGGATCTTTTCAGCGAACACCTCTCCCAAGGCTCCACCGAACACGGTGAAGTCCTGGCTGAAGAGAAAAACCTTGCGACCCTCGATGGTGCCCCAACCTGTAATGACGCCGTCGGTGTAGGGGCGCTCTTCTAGACCAGCTGCGTGTGCGCGGTGGCGCGCAAGCATGTCGAGTTCGTGGAAGGAGCCTGGGTCGCACAGGTACTCGATGCGCTCGCGAGCAAGCATCTTGCCCTTGCTCTTGTGGCGTTCGACGGAGCGGGGTGAACCGGCATTGATGGCCTGTTCTTGGCGGGACCGAAGGTCGTTGATCTTGTCCTGCATGGAGGGCGCGGCTGTGTCTGTCACGCGGGAAACGCTAGTGCCACCTGGGGGTGAAATGCCCTATCTGACGGTGTTTTAGCCCTGCGGGGCAACTGTGGGTGCCACCGTAGGTGCGATAGTCGCCGGTGCCAGCGTGGTGGATGTGGTCGGCGCAAGGGTGGGGGCGGCCGAGATGACAGGGGCGATGGTGGTGGTGGCAGGAGAGCGACCCGACAACGGCACAGTGGTCACTGTGGAGCCATCGGCAATCACGAACGATGTGGTGAGTGGGCCGATCTTGCCAATGGTGGTGACGCCACGGATGGTGGCGGTCCATAAACCAGGCGCCATGAACTTCATGCCGGGCTCTTCTTGCATGAGAGCTGCACCAGGGCGAGTGAGCGGCACGTTCAGTGTGTAACCCGAG
>JALQYL010000134.1 GCA_023254135.1 Ilumatobacteraceae bacterium
CGAGAAGGTTCGCACCTTCCTTGCCGCCAACCTTCCGAAGGACTGGAAGGGTATTGGTGCGTTGAACCATGCCGATGCGGCTGAGTTCACCACCAAGTGGCGCGCCATTCTCAGTGAGAACGGTTACCTCGCAGTGAACTGGCCAAAGGAATACGGCGGTGCAGGTCTCACTGCACTTGAGAGCGTGGTTCTCGCCGAAGAGTTCGCCAAGGCCGGCGTTCCTTCCGGTGGTCCGAACGATGGTTTCGGTATCGGCATGTTGGGCAACACCATTCAGGTGTGGGGCACCGAAGAGCAGAAGAAGCACTTCTTGCCACGCGTTCTCTCGGGTGAAGACAAGTGGTGTCAGGGTTACTCAGAGCCAGCAGCTGGTTCAGACCTTGGCAACCTGGGTTGTCGCGCAGAGCTCGACGGTGACGAGTGGGTCATCAACGGTCAGAAGATTTGGACATCAGCCGGTCACTTGGCAAACCACATTTTTGTTCTGGCTCGCACCAACGTGGAGAACGTGAAGCACAAGGGCATCACCTTCTTGTTGGTCGACATGCGCCAGAAGGGCGTGGAAGTGCGTCCCATCAAGATGATGAGTGGCGACTCTGAGTTCAACGAAGTGTTCTTCTCCGACGCACGTTGCCCCAAGGAAAACGTGATTGGTGAAGTCAACGGCGGTTGGGCAGTGGCAATGACCCTGCTCGGCAACGAGCGCGGTGCAGCAGCTGCAGTAACCGGCATTTCTTTCCGTGGCGAGCTCGACAAGTTGCGCAAGCTTGCTGAAGAGCGCGGCGCATTCAAGGATCCATCCATCCGTCAGCGCTTCGCACAGTGCTACACCAAGGTGGAGATCATGCGCTTCATGGGTTACCAGGCGCTCACCAGTTTCCTCAATGGCACCAAGCCAGGTGCCGGAGCATCCATCGGCAAGTTGTGGTGGAGTCAGTACCACCAGGAAGTCACCGAGTTGTCCGTCGACATCTTGGGTGCAGATGCGTTGGTGCCAACGGGCCAAACGCCGCACACCGCTTTCACCACCGACGAAGTGGGATCACCGAACGACAGTGCGAACTGGGTGGGTGTGTTCCTCAATGCTCGTGCCGGCACCATCTACGCCGGTACCTCGCAGGTGCAAAAGGGCATCGTGGGTGAGCAGATTCTCGGCTTGCCAAAGGAACCACGCGCAGACGGTGGTCCTTGGAACACCATTCCTGGTCACGGCTGATCGGACAACGCGACATGGTGCAGTTCGGCGTTCACATCGGTGCGCAGAACGCATCAGTTGAAGAATTACGCACACTCTGGAAATACCTCGATGCCAATGGCGCCGATTGGATTTCCTTGTGGGACCACTTGTATGAAGCGCCGCCTGCTGGTGGAACTCAACCTCATTTCGAGGCGTTCTCCATGTTGGGTGCGTTGGCGGTCGACACATCGCACGCTCGTTTGGGTTGTCTGGTGTTCTGCTCGCAATACCGCAATGTTGGTGTGCTGATGAAGGGCGCCATCTCGGTCGACCATCTTTCGGGTGGACGCTTCGAGTTGGGAATGGGAAGTGGTTGGCACGACCAGGAAGCGCAAGCTTTCGGTATCGATTTTCCGTCGCAAGGAGAACGCTTCAAGGTTCTTGAAGGCCAAATGCAGGCCGTGAACAAATGGCGTGCCGGTGAACGTGTCACGCAGTCAACCCCCGGTGTCGAACTGCGCGATGCTTCGATGGTTCCTGGCCCCATGGGCAAGATGCCGTTGTGGATTGGTGGTCTTGGTCCGAAGCAAACCTTGCGCATGGCAGGTGCGTATGCAGATGGTTGGAATGCGGCGTATGCGAGTCCTGCGCAATACAAGGAACTCAACGGCATTCTTGATGACTGGTGTGAGAAGGCCGGGCGAGCGCCCAGCGCCGTGGAGCGCAGTGTGAACTTGTCCTTCGGTTTGAGCACCGAAGACATCTCCGTGGTGAAGAGCCAGTTGCAATCACAATGGGGTGCGGCATCGGAACGCATCATCGCTGGTTCGTTGCTGGGTCGGCCCGAAGATGCAATGGAACAAATCGCTCCGTTTGTAGAAGCAGGTGCGCAGTTGGTGAACATCGCAATTCGTCCACCGTGGCCGCAGGAACTGGTGGCTGAATACATGGAAGCGATCGTTCCGATGATGAAGAAGGAATGGGCCTAGTGTCATGAAGTTGGAAACAGTGCTCTACGAGGTGATCGACGGAGTTGCTGTTGTCACTCTCAATCGTCCCGACGCCATGAACGCGTGGACTCCGCAATTGAGCGATGAGTTGAACTTGGCAATGGGTACCGCCGATGATGACGACAATGTTCGCGCCGTGGTGGTCACGGGTGCCGGCAAGGCATTTTGTGCCGGTGCTGATTTGAGTGGCGGTGAAGAAGGCTTCAAAGGTGGCACAGCGGGTGCACAGCCTGGCAAGCGTTTGCTTCCCTACAAGGTGCGCAAGCCGGTCATCGCCGCCATCAATGGTCACGCGGTGGGAGTGGGCATCACGTATCCACTGTTGTGCGACATTCGCATCGCCAGTGACACCGCAAAGATCCAGTTCGCCATGGTGCGACGCGGCGTGATTCCCGAGTTGGGTTCGCACGTGTTGTTGCCGCGCATCATCGGCTTCGCAAAAGCAGCCGATTTGTTGCTCACGGGTCGTCTCAGGGTGGGAGCAGAAGCCAAAGAGTGGGGCGTGGTATCAGAGGTGATACCCGCCGAGCAGGTGTTGCCTCGCGCCATGGAAATTGCACGCGACATCGCAGTAAACACGGCACCCGTGTCGTCGGCCATTGCAAAACAGTTGATGTGGCGCGGGCTCACCATGCCCGTCGACGAGATGATTCAAGAAGAGGGTCGACTACTCAATCACGTGATCGCAGGTCCCGATTCTGGCGAGGGAGTGCGAGCATTCTTCGAGCGCCGCGAACCGCAGTGGAGCATGAAGGTCTCGTCCGATATGCCTCTAGCGCGCGACTAAGGTTCGCTTCATGCAGACAGCGCAACTCAACGGCACCACCATCGCATTCGAGGACAACGGTGGCAACGGCCCCGTGGTGATTCTCAGCCACGGTTATCTCATGGACCACACCATGTTCGACGAGCAGGTGAAGGCTCTCAAGAATGACTACCGCGTCATCACCTGGGATGAGCGTGGTTTCGGAGGCACCAAGGCAACGGGTGAATTCACCTATTGGGATTCGGCCAATGACGTTCTTGCGATCATGGATCATCTTGGTATCGACAAGGCCGTCATCGGAGGCATGTCGCAAGGCGGTTTCTTGTCCATGCGTGTTGCGCTCACCGCACCCGAACGTGTGCGTGGCCTCATCTTGCTGGACACT
>JALQYL010000135.1 GCA_023254135.1 Ilumatobacteraceae bacterium
GCCCTGTTGCTTCATGGGCAACCAGAAGAACGTGATGCCACGATGCTTGGGTTGGTCCCAATCGGTGCGCGCAATCAACATGCCGTAATCGGCGGCCTTTGCGCCCGATGTCCATACCTTCTGGCCGTTCACCACCCATTCGGCGCCATCACGCACCGCGGTAGTGCGAATGCCCGCCAAATCCGAACCAGCACCTGGCTCGCTATACAACAGACACATGGCAATTTCATCGAGCAACAACTTGCGCATGAACTGACTCTTCAATTCATCACTGCCATACGACAGCATGGTGCCCGCCCACAAGTTGGTCTTGTCTTGGCCAGGTCCCGGAACACCACGTTCCAAGAACAACGCCTCCACTGCGGCCGCATCATCATCATTCAGGCCGCGACCAAACCATTGTGTGGGCCAACGCAACGCGGACCATCCGGAATCAATCACCAATTCACGCCACGCATCAGGATCACCATTGGGATCCCAATTCTTCGCGATGAACTCTTCGGCCTCTTTCAAGACTGTGCTCATGATTCCCCCTCTAGAACTCCTTACGAGCGTATGCCCGTGCGACCATTCGCCTCTCGTTGGAGGCCCGCCTGCCACTGCACCATCACGGCGCACACACATAGGACATGAAACCTAACGACGGCATCAACTTTAGTTGATATGCTCGAACCCGTCATCCACAACAGTGCCAAAAAGCACGGAATTAGCGATGAAAACATTCGTCACGCATTTCACCATTTCATCAGACAAGTAGACGAAACGAATGAAATCGAAATAGTTATTGGCCCTGACTTATCTGGAAACCTGATGGAGATTGGGTATGTGGTCAAAGACACGAAAGTCATCATCATTCATTCCATGAAGGCCCGACACAAATTTCTCAGGAACTTATGAAAAAGAAAAAATTCACCGCCGAAGAACTCGAGGCACTGAGCCTGAAGATTGAGAACTGGGATCCACAAGAAGTCAAATTTCTCTCTGAAGAAGAATGTCAAATCACAAGAGCAATGATCTCTTCAACATCTGCGCAGGACAATCTTGTCAAAGCAATTCAAGATGCACGTAACGCAGGAGTCTCATGGGCAAAGGTTGCAAAGTTGATTGGTGTAACACCACAAGCGGCTCATAAGCGGTACGCACCGCTCATGTCGAATAACGCAAAAGCAAGCTGATTATTTCGACGAAGCCGAAGCGTGACCGGCGGTTGCGGCCAACAACCCGAGGGCAATGAACACGAACCCCGACACGTAACGCCGAATGAATGGCAACGCAGGTCCCCGTAACAGCAAGTCACGTAACGCGCTGGCCACCAAAGTGAGAGATCCGTTGAAGATGGTGGCGAGCACCACGAATTCTGCGCCCAACACCAGGGATTGCATGGTGGCGTGTTCTGCGTTCGGATTCACGAACTGCGGGAATATCGACAAGAAGAACAATGCGGTTTTGGGATTCAACGCGTTCACCAAAATTCCCTGACGAAACGCGAGGCGACGCGACACGTGGCCGTTGTCCTGTCCCAATTCGGATGGCACCGTCATGAGGGTACGAATGCCCACGTACAGCAAATAAGCAACGCCTGCCCACTTCACCAAGTTGAACAGCGATGCCGATGTCGCTAACACCGCACTCAAACCCAATGCAGCGAACAACGCCTGAATGGCATCACCAATTTCCAAACCAGCAACAGCAGCAAGGCCTACATTGCGACCATCAGAAATACTGCGGTTCAAGATGTAGATGACTGCAGGGCCAGGAATGAACAGTAGAGCAATGGTTGCGGCACCAAAAGCGAGGATGGTGGAAAGTTCAGGCACAACACAAGGGTACCCACCACCTCGCAATAGAGTCGTGCCATGAAGGCATTGGTGTTCCACGGTCCGCGCGATATTCGTTACGAGTCATATCCGGACCCATCCCTCACCATCGATAACGCCGTCATTCTCAAGGTCACAAAGTGCAGCATTTGCGGCAGCGACTTGCACATTTACCACGGCGACAAAATTGGTAAGACCGATTACTCCGCAGATGTGAATCCGTTCTGCGTGGGTCACGAGTTCATTGGTGAAGTGGTGGAAGTGGGCAGCGATGTGTTCCACTTCAAGAAGGGCGACCGAGTGATTGCTGCCGGTGGCTCTGGTTGCGGCACATGTGATGCATGTCGTTCACGTATTGGTCGTTGCGCTAAGTCGAATGCATTCGGACTCAGCACCGAGTTGCAGGGTGGACAAGCGGAATTCGTACAGATACCCAATGCTGACTCCACCCTCATGCGCATTCCCGAAGGCGTCAGCGATGACCAGGCAGTGTTGCTCACCGATGCACTCGCCACCGCACACTTCGGTGTTTCACGTGCCGACATTGCACCAGGTGACCGAGTGGCCATCGTGGGGCTCGGTCCCATCGGACTGTTGGGTGTGGAGCTCGCATTCGTGAATGGCGCATCGCAGGTGTTCGCCATTGACCCGGTGGAAACGCGTCGCAAGCAAGCCGCATCACTCGGTGCCATCGCACTGCACCCCGACGAGGCGCGCCGCGCCATCAGCGAACACACCAAGGGTCGAAACTGTGATCGCGTGTTCGAGGCATCGGGTGCGCGCGCATCCATTGAATTGGTACCCACTCTGTTGCGCCATGGCGGCAATGCATCGTTCATTGGACTTCCGCAAGGTGGCACTGGTTTCCCGATGAATCAAATGATCTATCGCAACCTCACCGTTCGTGCCGGCATTGCCAACGTAACGGCGCAGTGGGCAGACCTCGTACCGCTTCTCCAATCCGGCCGCATCAAGGGCGATGGAATCTTCTCCCACCGCATGCCACTCTCCGAGGGCACCGAGGGTTACCGCATGTTCGACGCACGCGAAGACGGCGTGTTGAAGATCATGTTCGATGTCTAGATAACAGTTCCCGCAGCGCCTGCATTCGTGACCACAGGCAAACCATCGGCGGCCCACGCCTGCATGCCGCCGGTCATGTTCACCGCGTTCAACCCACGCGAGATGAGCCATGCCGCCACCTTGCCCGATCGATTTCCCGATCGGCAGATACAGATGATCTTGCGACTCTTGTCGAATGAGCCAGCAGCCGCGGGCAGGTCGGCCATCGCAATGTGCACCGCCGTTGCATCGTGACCTGCTTCCCATTCATCGAGTTCGCGCACATCAAGGTGCAATGACGTGGTGTCACGTGCGGCTTCCGCAGCGGAAATGAGCGGCATGGATGACGGAATATTCGCGTTTGACCACG
>JALQYL010000136.1 GCA_023254135.1 Ilumatobacteraceae bacterium
CAGGTCGCGCCCGCTGGTTACTTCTAGTTCGGCGAGAAGGTCGGCAAGAGTTGCGTTTTTGAACTCGTACTTCTTGAAGTAGGTTGAAACGCCCTTCACGAATGCTTCGCGGCCAACGGTTGCACCGAGTTGGCGCAAAACAGCGGCACCCTTTGCATAGGTGATTCCATCGAAGTTCACCTGAACATCCTCTAGGTCACGAATTTCGGCGACAATCGGGTGGGTGCTCGGCAACTGGTCTTGGGTGTAAGCCCAGGCCTTCTCGCTGAATGCAAAGGTCGTCCACGCGTCGGTCCACTCGGTTGCTTCAGCAACGGCGAGGTGCGAGGTGTATTCAGCGAACGACTCGTTCAACCAAAGGTCGTTCCACCAGGTCATGGTGACCAAGTCGCCGAACCACATGTGTGCGAGTTCGTGTGCCACAACCGCAGCAACCAGTTCCTGTTCAATTTGCGTGGATGTTGCGGGGTCCACCAACAACAGCACTTCGCGGAAGGTGATGCATCCGGGGTTTTCCATGGCGCCGGCGGCAAAGTCGGGAAGCGCAACAAGGTCCACCTTGTCGCCGGGATATGGAATGCCGTAGTACTTCTCGAACCAGTCGAGGCAGAACGTGCCTGCTTGCATACCGAATTCAGTGAGGTGTGACTTGCTGGGCACGTGCACCACGCGAACAGGCGTGTTACCCACCATGACCGGTGCCGTTGCCTCAAGGGGGCCGACGATGAATGCCACCAAATAGGTGGACATGAGCATGGTGTCGGCGAACCAGATGCGTACTTTGTTGTCGCCCACGGGTTCGCGGCGAATCTCGCTGTAGTTGGAAATTGCCAGCAAGTCTTTTTGCACGGTGAGGTCAATGGCAAACACGGCCTTGAACTCGGGTTCGTCGAAACAGGGAAAGGCACGACGACAATCGGTGCTTTGCATTTGCGTGGTGGCAATGGTGCGGGTGATGCCGTCGTCATCCACGAACGTGGAGCGATAGAAGCCACGCAACTTGTCGTTGAGCACGCCCGTGAATGAAATGGCAATGGAAAGTGGGCCCTTGGCGGCACCCGTGGCGAGCGTGAGTCTCTCCAATTCATCATCGAGGGTGAAGGCTGATTCAACGCCGTTCACTGTGACCGAGTGAATCTGCAATTCGATGGCATTGAGAACGATGTGATCCACGTCGTCCATCGCCTCGGCGGAGATGAGTACCGAGCCGGTGAATGATGCATTGTCAAGATCCGGCTCCAGTGACACCACGTACTTGCGAGGCAAAACGGTGAGTGGAAGGCGGTATGGATCAAGGGGAGTTGTCACACAAGAGAGGCTACTGCTGCCATCTGTGCGACTACCGTGGACACCCGTGCCACGTTTACACCCTTTCACCGCCCACATTCCCGGACTCCTCAACAAAGAGGGCATTCAGTACGACGTTGTCGGTGTCGGCAATGCGTTGGTCGACATGATTGCCATGGTGGATGACTCGTTCCTCGGCGCCAACGACATGGTGAAGGGTTCCATGGCCCTCATCGAAACCGAGCGTGCCGTGCATCTCACATCGGCGGTGGGGCAGAGCACGCGTACCAGTGGTGGCTCTGGCGCCAACACGCTTGCAGGCGTTGCCAGTTTGGGCGGTGACGTCGCGTTCATTGGCAAAGTGGCCGATGATGAATTGGGTCGTGAGTTTGCCTCCGACATGAAGACCATCGGTGTTGATTTCCGAAGTGGCGGACCCGATGCTTCCATTCCCACGGGTCGCTGCATCATTGCAGTCACGCCCGATGCTCAGCGCACCATGAATACCTTCCTTGGTATCTCCACGTTGTTGTCGTTCGATGACCTTGATTCCAGTGTCATTTCATCGGGTGCAATTTTGTATCTCGAGGGTTACTTGTTCGACCGCGACGAGGCGAAGGAAGCATTCCGTAAAGCTGCAGCTTTGGCGCACGCACATGGTCGCGTGGTGTCGCTCACACTGTCCGATTCGTTCTGTGTGGATCGTCATCGCGATGACTTCCGTGCACTGGTGCGCGATGACATTGACTTGTTGTTCGCCAACGAAGACGAATTGTTGTCGTTGTATGAAACAGCGGATTTCGATGAAGCAATCGCACTGCTGCGTCATGACTGCCACATAGCAGCCGTCACTCGCAGTGAAAAGGGTTCCGTCATCGTGACTCGTGATGATGTGCACGCAGTCCCCGCACACCCCGTGGCACAGGTGGTGGACACCACTGGTGCAGGCGATCTGTTTGCCGCCGGCTTCTTGCGTGGTCTCACCCAAGGCAAGCCACTCACCGATTGTGCCCGCATCGGTGCCATTGCCGCAGCAGAAGTGATTTCCCACGTGGGACCACGCCCGTTGGTGCCGTTGGCAGGTTTGTTGCCTGCCGATTTGCGATAGCGCCTCTACGCTTGATTACATGAGCGACACCTCCGGACTCACCGTTCTCGGCCAGACAGTTCAACATTCCATTGCGCATGTTGAGGTGTTCCCAGCCCCCGCAAACATTTCGTCGGTCACGTTTGAGTCCGACGAGTTGCAGTCGTTCTGTCCTGTCACGGGTCAGCCAGATATTTCAACGGTGGTCATCGAGTACGTGCCTCATCAACATTGCATCGAGTCGAAGAGTCTCAAGTTGTACTTGTGGGGTTTCCGTGAGCGTGCGGTTTTTGCCGAGGCACTGGCGGCAGAAATTGCCGGCGAAGTGATGGCAACGGCCAAGCCGAAGAGCGTGCGTGTGGTTCTCACACAACATCCGCGCGGCGGTATCACCATCACTGCGGTGTCTGAACTCACCGCGTAAGCATCACTGGCCGCGACCACGCTCCATGATCTTCGAGCGGCGCTCGGCAACCTTCTTCGGGTCGAATTGAGCTTTGCGCCACGCTTTGCCATCGTCTGATTCGCGCTTCCACTTGTCTTCTTCTGCGCCATGGTCTGCGTAGGTAGAGCGAATCTGGCGAACACCATCTTGTTCGTTGCCAATGATGTCGGTAGCAATCTTGCGCGTGAAGTCCATGAGCTCGTTATGCGGCACCACGTGATTCACCAAACCGAATTGCAGTGCTTCTTCAGCATCCATGAAGTTGCCAGTGAAGCTCATTTCGCGAGCACGACGAATTCCGATGGCTTGTGGCAACAACACAGTGAGACCCCAGCCAGGCATCACGCCAACTCGTGAATGTG
>JALQYL010000137.1 GCA_023254135.1 Ilumatobacteraceae bacterium
AGCGGAATCCTTTGTCTCAACAGATGGTGAAGTTATTTCACCTATGCGTATCACCATCATAAACACACCCTGGTGAAAATTTCTAGCCCCCTACCCAGATTTCCATCCTTCAATTGGATACTCCCCCCTTCGCCCTCCAAAACACGATGGCTTACAGTGACCCCATGACATCGAAAGACTTGTTCTCACTGGCCGGCCGCACCGCCATCATCACCGGCGGAAGTCGCGGTTTGGGTCGCGAAATGGCGCTGGCCTTCGCCGAGCACGGTGCAGACGTGGTGATCGCTAGCCGCAAGCTAGAGAACTGCGAGACCGTGGCCAATGAGATTCGTGCGATGGGTCGTCGTTCGTTGGCCGTTGCGTATCACGCAGGGTCGTGGGCCGACGCAGATCGCTTAGCCGCCGAGTCAATTGCAGAATTTGGACGCATTGACATTCTGGTGAACAACGCGGGCATGTCGCCGCTCTATAAATCACTCACCGATGTCACAGAGGAGGTGTACAACAAAGTTCTCGACGTGAACTTGAAAGGTCCGTTCCGCTTATCGGCAGTGATCGGTGAACACATGTGCGCGCCAACAGCTGACGGAACAGTGCGCGGCGGAAGCATCATCAACGTGTCCTCCATTGCTAGCCATCGTCCGTCACCAAATGAGGTGGTGTACGGCGCCGCAAAGGCCGCAATCAACAACCTCACCATGGGACTAGCTCGCACGTATGCACCTCATGTTCGTGTGAACTGCATTGTTCCTGGACCATTCCTCACCGACATTTCAAAGGCGTGGGACATGGAGATGTTCAATGAGCGCGCAAAGGTGGCCTACGCATTGCAGCGTGGCGGCAACCCCGATGAAGTGGTGGGCGCTGCGTTGTACTTTGCCAGCGATGCCAGCAGTTACACCACAGGTGCACTGCTCAACATTGACGGCGGACCGCGCTAACTACAACAGCTTTTCTGCAAAGAAATCAAGCACGCGCTGCACACTTGGTTCATCGCGTTGTTCAGTGAGAACACTGTGATCGGTGGGCTTATTGGACGGTAATTCGATGGCAATGAACGAATCGCCCAGAAGTTCGCGAAGCGATGTAAATCGGTCGCCCACCGCTTTGTCCTTGGTAAATCGCAAACCAAGAACTTGACATCCATCTGCTGCACGTTGTGCAATCACGGCAGCATCATCGGGTGAAAGATTCAGGTCTGCGCCACGCGCCTTGTTCACGGCAAAGGGCATGGAAGGCTGCGACAAAACGGGAGCAATCATGATGTCGTCCACCATCATGCCGAGAGCGAATCCACCAGAGAAACACATTCCCACTGCGCCAACACCCTTGCCACCCACTTCGTTGTGTAACGAACGTGCGAGTGCGCGCAACCACGCGATGATGGGCGACGTTTTGTTGAGTGCCATGTTGGTGAACTCTTTAGAAATACACACCTTGAACATGGAAGACGCCAAGTATTTACCGCTCACTTCTTTGCCGGGGGTGCCCACCAGGTCTGGCATCACCACAGTGAAACCACGGCCCACTACCTCGTTCGCAAAACGTTCCACGGCTGGCGTAATGCCTGGGATTTCGTGCACCACCACAACAACAGGGCCACTGCCCTTTCGATAGGTATCACGTGTGAGCGTTGCTGCAGTGAACGACCCCTTCTCCCAGCCTTCAAGCGCCATCAGAAGTTTCCTTTCATTGCCCTCAACGCGGCTTCCGCAAGAGTTTCTGTGCCCACCTTCAACGGTTCAAGGTCTACGTTTTGTTCACCCATGGCGCCATGCAAGTAGCGCGCATACACGCCTTCAGAAATCACTGCGAGACGGAAACTTGCGAATGCTTTGTAATACCCAATGTTGCTTACATCGCGTCCGGTGCGTGTTGCGTATCTCTCCACTAGGTGGCTGTATGAACAGTTGCCTGGCAACCCGGATGGATCATTGAAACGCATGGTGGGTGTTCCAGGGTCTGTCCAATAGATGCCCACGTAACCGAGGTCAGCAAGCGGATCACCCAATGTGCACAGTTCCCAGTCGAGCACTGCTGCAATGGTGCCGTTCTCTACATTGGTGAGCACGTTGCCAAATCGGTAATCGCCGTGTGCAATCGCCACACCTTGCTGAGCAGGAATGTTGTTGGCCAACAGAACGGCTACTTCTTCAATGGCCGGCAGTTCACGAGTTTTTGAATTGGCCCATTGCGTTGACCAGCGCTTCACTTGACGCTCTACATACCCTTCGCGCTTTGCGAGATCGCCAAGCCCCACCGCATCGATGTCAACCGCGTGCAAATCGGCAAGTACATCTATGAGATCTTCCGATGCTTTTGTACGCAGATGTTCGGGCAACAACTCGCCTTTCTCCGGGCTATCTAACACGATGCCAGGCACAAACGCCATCACGTAAAACGGTGCACCGTTTACTTCTTCATCGGTGCAAAGCCCCAAGGTGCGCGGCACGGGCACACCCGTTTTACCAACTGCTGAAATAATGCGATGTTCGCGCGCCATGTCGTGTGCAGTCGCAAGCACATGTCCCAACGGTGGACGACGCAGAACCATTTGCATGCCATTGGCATCGACAACCCGGAACGTGATGTTGCTACGACCACCTGCGATGAGGTGATAGGTGTACGGGCCCTGTGCGCCTTCAATGTTGGCGTTCAACCACGCTTCAACTTTTGGTTCGTCAATGCCTTGCATAGCCATTGACGGTAGTGCGCCGTAGGTCGACTCAATGAGGTCGGGCTACTCCCACCACACGATTCCACCTGATGGCAGAGATTTTCACCACGTCACCAGTTTGCGGTGCGTGCACCATGGTGCCGTTGCCTAGATAGATACCCACATGGTGGATGGGCATTCCCTGGAAGATGAGGTCTCCGGCTTTTGCCAATTCCTTCGGAATACGAGTGACAGTTGCGAATTGTGATCGCGAACTTCGCGTGAGTCCCACGCCCGCTTTGCCCCATGCGTATGTGGTGAGACCCGAACAATCGAATGCTTTGCCAGGTGCGCTCATGCCGTATTGATATCGAACACCCAATTGGCTGAGAGCGGCACGCACGGCAGCTTGAGCGCGAGCCGAAACATTCGGGATGTTTTTGTAT
>JALQYL010000138.1 GCA_023254135.1 Ilumatobacteraceae bacterium
ATGATGGCAATACAACCGATGCACGTGGATACGATCTAAGCGCAACAGATCCAAACGGCGTTATTGTAAGTGCAAGCGAACCAGAATTCCAAAGCGATGGTTTAACTGCTCTAGCAGCCGGCGATCTATGGTTAGATTCGGGTGATTTAGAAAACTACCCAGCATTGTCTCGTTACGAAATCATTGATGGTGTAGAGCAATGGGTGGCTATCGATAACACTGACCAGACAAGTTCAAAAGGTATCTTGTTTGCTGACGCTCGTTGGGCAGCTTCAGGTCTTGTTGACCCTGTAAATGACCCAATGTCATCAATTGCACTACAACGGCCAATGCAGCAGGAACCACGCAAAAGAACGCATATCGACGCGACCATGCAGAAATAAGTGCACAGGTGGCAATTACCAATGCCAACATGCCGTCGCGCGTGAGATGCGATGCATCGGCGTGATGTTCGGTGACCCACCATGAATTCGCACCGATGAGCCATGGCAATGCCAGCGACAATTCAATGAGACCAACGATGGCCAGGAGAACTCGCGTGACAGAACGCCCCGTGCTCTTGCCACGCACTGCACTGAGAATGTCGTCCACGGATACACCCGGCGTGCATTTTGAACATTGTGCAATGTGTTGTTGCGCTTGTACGCGTGATTCTGCTGGCGCCACAGATGCAGAAAGAATGGCCGCAGCCTCAGCACAATTCATGGCTACCCAATCTTGGTGTGCGGGTAGTACTCATCAGCCAACTTCTCTTGCAAAGTTTCACGAGCACGAGAGATTCGAGAGCGCACGGTTCCGACGGGAACTTCGAGGATGTCTGCCGCTTCTTCGTACGAATAACCAAGAACCAAGCACAGTGTGACAACCTGGCGGTGATCGTTGCTCAGTTGATTAATCGCAGCCACAACATCGGATCGAGCATCAATATTGTGTGCAGGAGCTTCGAAAATGTCAGTTACTTCCGACTGCTCTGGGTTTTTACGGACGAAGTCTTTGGCAACATTGCGACAAATGCGGATGATCCATCCTTCAAAGGAACCTTCGTTTCGATACGACGGCAGGTACCGCCATACGCGAATGAACGTCTCCTGCACAATGTCGTCGACTGCAGTGGGGTTGCCTACATGCGAACGAGCGAAAGCGGTGACCGATGCACGGTGTTCGCGAACTATCTGCTCAAAGTCAGAGTTCTTGCGGCCAAACACAACACCATTCTAAACACTCTCATCGAATAGCGACTTGAGTTGTCCAGAGTGCAGTGCTGGAACCGACATTCGTACGGGACATCACTTGAATTGCCATTGAGTACGTGCCAGCGAATGGCAACACGCCCGCAGCCGTGCAAGTACTGGTTTTCTTCTTGCAAGTCGCAAACCAGTTGAATGTTGCACCATTCAGCGCATCGTGAACAGGGTCATTCAATACCCACTTCACGGAATACACCGTTCCCCATTTATTCACCACTGTCAGTGTTTGGTTGCCCTTACGGATTCCGCTGAGTTTTATAGGTAGAGATGGCTTTGTTCCTGTGGGTGGCGACGGGTTGCGGGCGGTGAACGAAAAAGGTGACGACTTTGCGGTGGTGCCCTTCACACCAAAGGCCCACCAAGCGCCACCTTCACCACCCATGGGGTGTCCATCTTCCGACGCGAAGTTCCAATGAACTGCATACCAACCATTGGTGAGTGCACTTATTGGCGCTGTGATCAACGTTGCGTTGTCACGACCTAACGCGGTGAGAGAACCTGAATGATTTATCCCTGATGCATCGAGTACAGAAATGTAATCACCTGGGTTTGTGCCGATGCCTTGCTCACCGGCGAGAAGTGCAACAGACGTAGGCGGCAATTTCGCATTGGTATTTGGTGCTGGTGATTGACCCTGCAGTGGTGCATGTGCACTCACCGCAGAAATGCCAAAAGCTGGTGCGCACAGCGCACCAGCCACAAGCATGAACGAGATCAGCGTGTTACGCCGCATCAACAGCGAGAACCTTCTTGCCCCATACCAAACGAAGCTCGAGACCTGAGCTAATTCGATTGACTGCCGCACCCGTCAATATTGCACGCACAGTGCCATCAGTTCCTACTCGTGCGGCGCCAAGCACGGTGCCCTTTGGCGTCACCACCTTGAACGTACGACCTGCGTTCAGCAACGGTGCCGTTGCGGCAAAAGTCAACTTCTTTGCGCCCTTCGCACCGCTCAGTGACGCGGAGAACTTTCCAGAAAGTTGCAGATCGCGAGGGTTAAACCCGCCCGGCTTTGAGCAGAACGTTTCAGCAGTTGCTGCTGCTTTGGTGGGTGTATTTCCAGCGATTTCCAGAACAGACGAGGTACTGGTTCCGATTACCACACTGGGTGTATTGCCGACAGTGGTCCAATCATCGAACAACGTATTCACAATCTCGTCGTTGTCGTTGCAAGATGGATCAACTTTGTCGCCAATGGCAGCCTTTGTTGAAGTTGCAGCTTGTACACCAACGTTTTGATTGGTGACATCGCAGTACTGCATGGTGGGGAAATAGATCTTTGCGCCTGCTTTGGTGGTATCACCGACCGAATAGGTGTACCCCGCAGCCTTCACTGCTGCGAGAGTTGGCAACTTGACGGTAATGGTGAACATCATCTGGTCTCGCGCCGTATAACCGCCATTCACAGCCTGTAAACGGAAGTTGTTGAAAACAATCGAGTTCACTCGCTTCAATGTTGCATTCGCAGGGTCGGCAACGGTCTTGATAGTGGCGTCATAACCCAATCCGTGAACAACGCGCACTTCCGGCAGGATGAATGCACCACTTGCTGCGCGAGGCATGAATACTTCCATTGACGTCGTTTCATAGGCACCGTCCGGGTTTGCCGCAGTGCGGGGCCCTGTACAGCCATGGCCCGGGGCAAAGGCAACCGTATAGGTGGCATTCACTGCGGTGGTATCCACTGCCACTCCACTCATACCGGCCACATACACACCCACGTGCGCTTGCACTGTTGACGACACTCCGAGAGTGCCCAACAAGACCGCCCCAACGGCAATCAGTTTTGAAATGTGTCGAGCCTT
>JALQYL010000139.1 GCA_023254135.1 Ilumatobacteraceae bacterium
GCAAACTTTCCGCCACACACCTGGGACAGCGCAGCCTCCACCGTTTTGATTTGTTCTTGCGCACGCTTCATGGGTGTGTTGGCTGGCAAACGAACCGTGACCTTCTTGCCATCAACCGACTCAACGACAGCTGGCTTGAACATGGCTTTTGCAAGGCCCTTCATTGCGTCAGTGACCTGTGGCCACATCTGCATCGGATCTCCCGTGTTACCCGTGGACGAGGCTGTGTCGGCGACGTTCACAATTGGTGCCGAAGGCTCCTCTTTAGTTTCCACCGAGTTGGGCGTGGACACAACAGGTTCCGACGGAGCCGATGCTGGCGGCAAGTTGGAGCTTGCGACATTGACGACAGCGTCTGGCGCAGGAGGAGTAGCTGTTGTGTCGTTCGAACGGGCGAGGCCACCGACTTTGGCGCGACCCGTCACCGGATTGATAGGAGCAGGTGGTGTTGCCGCGGCAACGCCGTGCTCACGCAGGTGTTTCACTGCCTCTTCCAATTGGGACAACCGAGCGAGCACACCGTCTTGACTGTTGTCGAAAGCGGGTGATGACAACTGCACCACCGCGACTTCCAACAACAAGCGTGCATCGGGTGCATGTCGCATCTCCACCATGGTGGAGCCAAGGGTCTCCATGATGCGGACAATTCGCTGCGTACCCAGTTCGCGTGCATATTCATTGAGTTCGGCAACGCGGTTGGCGGGTAACTGCACCAACTCTGGCGACATGATGCTGAGGAAACAATCGCGCATGGTGCGCACCACATCTTGCGCGTATGTGTGCGCATCGCGACCTTGCTGCATGGCACGCGCTACCGCTGCAAGTGCTGCACCGTGATCACGGTCGATGATGCCACGAATGATTTCCTCGGTGTGTTGTGGACCGTCCGGTTCACCACCGCCAGCTGCAACTAGTTCAAGCGCAGACAGGGTGTCGCGTGCGCTTCCACCACCCTGTCGAAGCACCATGGCAATGGATTCGTCGTCAACAGCAAGTTCGGCCTTTTCAATGACGAATCGCACGTACTTGTCGAGTTCTTCAACAGGCAACAAGTGGAACTGCAAGTGCTGCACACGGCTGCGGATGGTTTCAGAAACCTTTTGCGGATCGGTGGTGGCCAGAACAAACACCACTTGTTCTGGTGGTTCTTCCAACGTCTTCAACAATGCAGCTTCCGCAGCGCGCGTGAGCATGTGCACTTCGTCGAGAATGAAAACGCGATGACGACCAGGGCTAGTGAGAGCAGCTGCATCGATGATGTCGCGAATCTCCTGAACGCCGTTGTTGCTGGCCGCGTCTAATTCGAGAACGTCGTAACTAGTGCCATGTTCAACTGCCTTGCATGATTCGCATTCACAACAAGGCTCGCCATCTATGGGATTTTCACAGTTGAGAACTTTGGCCAGAATGCGCGCAGTGGTTGTCTTGCCCGTACCTCGAGGTCCGGAGAACAAATAGGCCTGGCCTTCGCGACCATTGATGACGGCGTTACGCAACGCACGAACGATGTGCTCTTGTCCGTACAGTTCGGAGAACTTCCGGGGTCGAAAGCGTCGGTACAAAGACTGCGTGGCCATTTATTTGACCCTACCAATGAGGTGCACCGCGGGCGGTTGTGTGTAAAGGTGAAACACCGCGCGGGCGCCCCACTTGGCTACCGTTTCTTTACCCATGCGTCGTCTTTCCGCCTTCTTTGTTGCCATCTTCAGCGTTCTTGCGCTGATGAGTGGCGTTGCCCATGCGGCAGGCGACAACACCATTGCATCCTCCAGCCCAGCTGCAGGCGAAGTGGTGAACTTGGCACCCACCCAGTTGCAGTTGCAATTCACCAAGCCGGTGGGTGGTGATACAGCCATAGCGGCTATGGGGCTTGTTCTTACCTGTGACGGCAAAATCACGAACCTGGGTCCTCCGCAATTGGGTGCTGATGGCGTCACCGTGTCGGCCGCACTAACGCAAATTCTGGGCAACGGCACCTGCACCGTCACATGGTCTCTTCCTGACGGCAGCACAGGTTCGTTCACTTTCACCTCGAACACACAACCCACCACATCAATCAGCACCAACTCCGTGCCCACCACGGAAGTCACCATTCCCGGTCTGCCCGGATCGGAAAAAGTGGAGACCGGACCTCGTTTGGGCGGCGCCGTGGGTCTGATGCGTTGGGTTTCCTTCTTCTTCGTTGCGGCCCTCTTCGGGGGCCTGATTTTCATTCGAAATCTGTGGCCCGAAGGCGTGGAGTACAGCATCGCCGAGAAGTACATCCGACAGGTCGGCATTGGTGCGGCAGTGTCATTGGTGTTGTTGGCAGGTGTAATGACGGCCCAACAAACCGGTGGAGGCATCCTCGGGTCATTGTCCCCCACCTCGTGGGGTCCAATTGCCGAATCGTTCGCAGGCAAAGCACTCCTTGTCCGAATCGCGGTGGTGTTGGGACTCATCTATCTTTCGTGGATCACCGAGCAGATCTTCGATGAGACACAAAGCACTTTCGTAGTTCCACTTCTTGCAGTGTTGATGATCTCGTACGGCTTTGATCGTTACTCAGGCCGCATGGTGATGGTGGGTGCTCTCATTGCGGCATTGCACATGGCATTCATTTCCATGTGGGTGGGAAGTAGTGCCATCGTGTGGCGCGTCATTCTTCACGGCCCGGGTGACATTGACTTGTTGCATGCATTGCGTGGTTGGTCGCGTATCAACGGACTGGTGACCACAGGAATCGTTGTCACTGGTTTCGTTCAGGTGTACCGCATCGATGGAATCAGTTTGGTGAACAGTGGTCACGGGCGCGTTGTACTACTAAAAACGCTAATGACAGCGGGACTAATTTTCGTCAACGCTGGAATTCGCTTGTTCATCCGCCAGGGTCTGCAGCGCTCACGTTCGTTGAATGCAAAAGCGGTGTACCGCTTGAAGGGCCCGGTCGGAATCGAGCTGTCGCTCAGCATTCTGGTGCTCGCTGCATCATCGTGGATGATGTCCATGCGTCCCCCGTATGTGTTGCTCTCCGCAAAGTCATCCGGAA